>JANNWF010000019.1:0-8496 GCA_031408455.1 Pseudoxanthomonas sp.
ACTGGAGGCAACAAACTCTAGCCAGCTTGGACTTGGCACTGCGGAAGGTGCGGTGATGATCTCCACCGACTGACCGCTGGCCAGTTGCGTCCGCAGTGGCACCAGCTTTTTGTCGACGCGCGCGGCCACCGCGTGGTCACCAACATCGGTGTGTACCGCATACGCAAAATCCAGCGCGGTGCCGTTGCGTGGCAAGGCCAGAATGTCGCCCTTCGGAGTGAACAAATAGACCTCGTCCGGGAACAGATCGACCTTGACGTTTTCCAGAAACTCCATCGATGAGCCAGCCACTTGCTGGCTTTCCAACAGCCCGGTCAACCAGTCGTTGGCGCGCATCTGTGCATTGCTGACGCTGCGCTCGCCGCTCTTGTACATCCAGTGCGCGGCGATGCCACGCTCAGCCAGTTGGTCCATTTCCTCGGTGCGAATCTGCACCTCAATGGGCGAGCCAAACGGGCTGAACAACACCGTGTGCAAGGACTGATAGCCATTGGCTTTTGGAATCGCGATGAAATCGCGAAAGCGTGCATCCAGCGGCTTGTACAAAGAATGCACCGCGCCCAGCGCGTGATAGCACAGCATGCTTTGGCCGACCACGACTCGAAAGCCGAACACGTCCATCACCTGATCGAAGCTCTTGTGCTCGCCGCGCATCTTCATATAGATGCTGTACGGCGACTTCACCCGCCCGACCAAGCGATGGGTCAAACGCTCACTGGCGAGCTTGTGCGAGATCGCCGCCTCAATCGTCGCCATCGCCTCGCGCCGCAACACGGGCTGCGCTTGGATGCGCCGGTTGATCACCCGGTGGCGCAGTGGATACAAGGCTTGGAAGCCAAGATCCTGCAGCTCGCTCTTGATCCGGTTCATGCCCAAGCGCTGTGCGATCGGGGCATAGATTTCCAACGTCTCGCGCGCGATCCGGCGCCGCGACTCGGCCACCATCGCCCCAATCGTGCGCATGTTGTGCAAGCGATCCGCCAGCTTGATGAGAATCACGCGCAGGTCACGCGCCATCGCCAGCAACATCTTGCGAAAGCTCTCCGCCGCTGCTTCGTAGCGATCTACGAATTCGATTTTCTCAAGCTTGGTGACGCCATCGACCAACTCAGCGACCGGTTGTCCAAACTCACTGACCAAGGCCGCGCGCGGCAGCTTGGTGTCTTCCAAGGTGTCATGCAGGATTGCCGCGCACAGGCTTTCAACGTCAAGCCGCAGCTCAGCGAGAATGCCGGCAACGGCCAAGGGATGGGTGATGTAGGGCTCGCCGCTGCGCCGAGTCTGCCCATCGTGTGCTGCCGCGCCAATCAGATAGGCACGACGCACGCGTTCAACGTGTTCGGGCAATAAATACTCAGCCACCACCGCCAACAGCACGCCCGCCTCAACCGGACAGGGGTCGAGCAAAGGAATGGCGGGATCAATCGCGAGAGCGGTGGCAGGCATCCCCGAAGCCTACGCAGGCGGATGGCTGCGGGCAATCGGCAATGCCGTATGCGCCATGAACGTAGAGCCAACACCAGCGCATTGACGGAAGGGACTGGCCGAAGCCGATCAAGATTGGGCGTGTTCCGCCCTTTGGCGCAATGCGGGCGAGCGGCGCAACGCGCTGCGCTTACTGCGCCCTAAGGCCGCTGATCAATCGTCGCCTTTCGACAAGTCGTCATCGACTTCTGCAGCCGCCCATTCCAGTGCTTCACGCTCGGCGCGCTCGCGTTCGGTCTTCTCGACCTCGTCGATTTTCGACTGGTTGATCTTGCGGCCAGCGATCTCGCGCAAGGCCAACACGGTGGGCTTGTCGGCGCTGTTGTCGCCTTCGATCGCCGAGTCGGCGCCCTTGGCCAACTGCCGCGCGCGCTTGGACGCCATCATCACCAGCTCAAAGCGATTGCCAACCACTTCCAAACAATCTTCAACGGTTACACGTGCCATGAAATCCTCGCGGCCTGCATAAGCAGACGGTCAGTTGGGGGCAGGGAACTGGGCATTATAGGGGTGAGAGTAGGTTTGCGCGAATGTTGCGCGGCTCTTGCTCCTCCGACGGCCCACTTCCACCCTAATCAGCTTCCCGCTTCATCAACGCCACCAACTGATCCAGCGCCGCCGACCAGCCCTGCTCAAACCCCATCGCCGCATGCTTGTCGCGACCTGCGCGATCCGAGTGGATGACACGCGCCGAATAGCGAGTGCCGTTGCCTTCCGCGACCATCGACACTTCAGCGGTAAAGGTGAAATCGCCACAGCCGTCGATGGGTGCGGCGGCCACCGGTCGGAAGCCTGGCAACAGGGCATTGGTCCAGACCAGGCGTTCGCCAGCCACCACTTCGAGGTAACAACCAATTCCCGGAAAGCGCTCGCCTTCCGGTGACTCCATCACGGTGCGAAATACGCCACCGGGGCGCAGATCGATGTCGCATTCGACGGTCTTCCATGGGGCGGGTGTGAACCATTGCAGCAGCAGCGCAGGCACGGTCCATGCTTGCCACACCGCTTCCGGCGACACATCGATGAGTCGGTCGAACTGCAGGTCCAGCGTTTCGTCGTGATGCTGTTCGATAGCTGTCGTCATGTGCCGGCCCCTTCGTCCACCTGTAGGAGTTGCGCAATCAGGGCGGCATTGCGCGCTTGTTGCGCCGCTAACCGCAAACGATGGGCGACAAAGATCGCCCGTAACTCAGCGGCAGCAGCGTCGAAGTTCTCGTTGACGATGACGTAGTCGAACTCATCGAAGTGGGCCATTTCTTCACGTGCGGCCGCCAAGCGCCGTTGAATAACCGCCTCAGTGTCTTGCCCACGATTGCGCATGCGGGTGACCAAGGCATCTCGCGATGGCGGAAGGATGAACACGCTGACGCTGTGTGGCACTTTGCTGCGCACCTGTCGCGCGCCTTGCCAGTCGATCTCCAGCAACACGTCCTTGCCGGTTTCCAACTGCGGCAGCACCGACTGTCGCGCGGTGCCCTTGTAGTCGCCATGCACCAGCGCGTGCTCGAAAAAATCGCCAGCGGCGATCATGCGTTCGAACTCGTCGCGACTGACGAAATGGTAATGCTGCGCATGCCGCTCACCCGGTCGCGCCGCCCGTGAAGTGAACGAGATCGACAAGGCAATGCCCGACTCGCGCGCCAACACCGCGTTGACCAAGCTGGACTTGCCAGCACCCGAGGGTGCCGCGACGACGAACAAGGTGCCGTTCATTCGATGGTGTGCCCTTTGCGAGGATCGGGATGAGCCCAAAGGCGCTTCCCTAGCGTTCGTCATCCCGGCGAAAGCCGGGATCCAGCTCTGCATGAGACTTGTTCAGATCTGCAACTGCTGGATTCCGGCTCATCCCGGAATGACGGTACTGGGGAGCATGGCCTTGAGGCAATGCCGTTGGTAGATGAGCGTTGTCTACTCAATATTCTGCACCTGCTCGCGAATCTGTTCGATCAACACCTTCAGCTCCACTGCGGCTTGCGTGGTGCGACTGTCGACCGACTTTGAGCCTAAGGTGTTGGCCTCGCGATTGAACTCTTGCAACAGAAAATCCAGCCGACGACCGACCGCGTCATCCAACGCCAGCACGCGACGGGATTCGCTGATGTGGGTGTCGAGGCGTTCGAGTTCTTCTTCGACGTCGATCTTCTGCAAGCCGAGCACCAGTTCCTGTTCGAGTCGCGAGGGATCAGCGCTGTCGCGCAGATCGCCCAGCCGCGCGTCCAATTTGCGCCGCAGCGCAGCGCGGATATCGGGCAGCCAGACGCGTACCTGCGCGACCACGGCCTCGATCGCGTCGAGCCGATCCAGCATGCCGATCCGCAGCTTTTCGCCCTCGCGCTCACGTGCCGCGATGAACTCGTTGAGCACGGCGTCGAGCAAGCTCAGCACGTTGGCTTGCAATTCGTCGGCATCGATTTCGGCCTGCTCGATGAGTCCCGGATAACGCAGCAGCTCGGTGAACTCAACCTGCATGTTGGGCATCCGCGCCGCGCAATCGCGGGCCAGATCGGTCAGCCGATCCAACAAGCGGTCATTGAGTCGGACCTCACCATTGCCGGCGCTACTGCGCAGACGCAATCCCAGATCGACTTTGCCGCGCGCGATGCGTTTGCCCACGGCCTCGCGCAAGGCGCCTTCCAACACTCGCAGCTCATCCGGCACGCGCAGGCTGAGTTCGAGATAGCGATGATTCACCGCGCGAACCTCGCAGGCCAAGGTGCCGTAGTTGGCGGCGCGCTCGACAGAGGCGAATGCGGTCATGCTGCGGATCATTTGGTGGTTCCTAGGGTCTTCGGACCCCGATGGTAGACTCGCCGCCGCTCTTATCCCAGCCGCAGCGCAGTGCAACCCATGACAAACGATCCATCTGCTGCAACCGTCACCCGCCCGAGCGGCCGCCAAACCAACGCGTTGCGCCAAGTCACCATCGAGCGCGGCTACACCCGCCACGCCGAAGGTTCGGTGCTGATTTCGATGGGTGATACCCGTGTGCTGTGCACCGCGAGCGTCGAGAATCGCGTGCCCGGTTTTTTGCGCGGCAAGAATCAGGGTTGGATTACCGCTGAATACGGCATGCTGCCGCGCGCCACTCACACCCGCGGCATGCGCGAAGCGGCTAGCGGCAAACAGGGCGGCCGCACCTTGGAGATCCAACGCTTGATCGGTCGCGCCCTGCGCGCCTGCGTGGATCGGGGCGCGCTGGGCGAACGCACCATCACCCTGGATTGCGATGTACTGCAGGCAGACGGCGGCACACGCTGCGCGGCGATCACCGGTGCTTATGTGGCCTTGGTTGACGCAGTGCGTGGCTTGATCAAGCGTGGTGATGTCAAGACGAATCCGGTATACGGCGCCGTCGCTGCCGTCTCAGTCGGCATCTATCGTGGCGTGCCGGTGTTGGATCTGGATTACGCCGAAGACAGCGACTGCGATACCGATATGAACATCGTCATGAACGACGGCGGCGGCTTTATCGAACTGCAAGGCACCGCCGAAGGCCACGCATTTCGGCGCTCGGAATTGGACGCGTTGTTGGGATTGGCGGAGACCGGTGTGACCCAGTTGTTGGCGGCGCAGCGGGACGCGTTGGGTAGCGCATAGCGCCGGATCGACAGTTTTGAAAAGGCTTCTTCTCGCAAGCTCCAACCCAGGCAAGCTCGCCGAGCTAACGGAGTTGCTGGCTCCGATTGGCATCGAAGTCACTCCGCAGTCGGCGTTCAACATCAGTGACGCTGAGGAAACCGCCAGCACCTTCGTCGAAAACGCCCTGCTCAAAGCCCGCCATGCGGCACGCATCAGTGGGCTGCCGACCTTGGCGGACGATTCCGGGCTCTGCGTCGACGCATTAGGCGGCGCACCGGGCTTGCACTCGGCGCGTTACGCCGGCCGGCACGGCGACAGTACGGCCAATATTCAGAAGTTGCTCACGGAGTTGGAAGCCGTCGTTGAGGCCGAGCGGGGCGCTTACTTCATTTGCGTATTGGTCCTATTGCGAAGTGCTGACGACCCGGCTCCGCTGATCGCCGAAGGCCGCTGGCATGGGAGCGTTTTGCGCGCTCCGCGTGGGGAGGGTGGGTTTGGATATGACCCGGTATTTATGGACCCAGAAACCGGCTTAAGCGCGGCCGAACTGAGCCCTGCGGGAAAGCAGGCGCGCAGCCACCGCAGCAAGGCGCTGCGGGCCTTGCTTACGCAGGTTCAGGCGACCACATTCGGCTCGAATCTGATCACCGTTGCTTGAAGCTCGTCATCCCCGCGACTGTGAGCGCAGCGAGCGAACAGGGAAGCTGGCCCGAAGGGCGAACGCGCAGCGCGAGTAAGGCCGAGACCCTGTGCCTTTGAGACCGGCGCGTTGGTGGCGAGTCATTGGATTCCGGCGTTCGCCGGAATGACGATGCTGCTGGCTTGGCCTTATGGAAGTGCCATTGAACACTGATCGACAATCACCCACGGCTGCAACACCCGTCGTATTATCGAGCTATCGTCGCCGGCATACCCAGCAAATTGCCGACACCGCGATCAAACCAACTCTCGGGAGAAGGGGTATGAAAGCGCATTCAACTTGGCTCATCCTGCTTGCTTTGGTTGCGGGGCCCGTCATGGGCGCGTGCGACGGCAAGCTGCTCGCAGAACTACGGACAACCTCGCCGCTCAAGGCGGCCGAGCCAGACTCGGACTTCGTGGTGCAGGTCTTCCATTCGGGCTGCTTTTCTGCCCACCGACCTTTCTATGACCTGCATTCCGGCACCCGTTTTGGGCGCATGGGCCCTGCCGATCTGACTCGGTTCCTCGGCGAAATCGAATCCAGCAAAGTCAAATCGATCAGGCCCGAACAATTGCGACAGCGGCTCGATGCCTCATTGCACGCCGCAGCAAAGGCGTCCGTCGGCACGACCCTGTGGCACGTGGCTGACGGCAACATGATCGCGATGCGTTTTGTGAGCCTTGGCAAATCGGATGATGTCGAACAGCTCGAATGGAAAACGCTGGACAAAGACTTGCTCAACCACCCAGGCGATGAAGAGCTGCTGGGGATCAAGGCGACCGAAGCGCTGTTCATGGATCTCGACCGGGCGTTGTTCGAACAGGGGCAGACGCAATGAACAGAACTCCACGGGTACTCGCGGTCGCGATCCTGCTCGCAAGCTCAGCGGCCCACGCCGGCGTGTTCCTCAAGTTTGGCGGACAGCCGGCATCGCAGGTCGTCCACCCCAAGGGTTACACCGGATCCGGTGCCGCGCTGAACATCAGTGTCTGCCTGAATCCGAATCTGCCCGCCAACGGCGGACTCGCGCAGGCGGAGCAATCGGTGCGCAATGTCGTCGCCGAGTACAACCGCTTGCAGGGCCGAGTCGGCAATGTCATTACCAATCCGACACCCAACGACGATTTCGAGGGCGTGCTGCTGCATGAATTGGGTCATTGCATCGGTATGGACCATGTCACCTACGGACCGTCGGAAGTGGGCGGCGGCTCGCCGCTGTTGTATTTCGCCAATGCGGGTGCGGGTACCAACGCGACTATCAACGCGACCATCGGCGCGGACAATGTGCGTTCAACGCGCGACGATGCGCGCTCGGACGACGTGAACTTCAATTGGTTCCGCTCTGGGGTGAACAACCCGTTCGATGCGTTGCCAGCGATCATCGACCGGACCACGTATTCCATCAGTACCGCGAATCTTCCCGGCGGACACAACTTCGTCGAGCTGGGGACAAGTTTTGGACCGTGCAATGGTAGCCAGCCAGACTCAAGCACGCTACGCGGTCAACCTCGCACTCAAAACACGATGTTTCCGGTCAGTTGCGGAAACAACCTGCTGCGAGAACTATCTCGCGATGACGCTACGCTGCTGCGCATCGCACGGGCGGGGGTGAACGGCGTGCAAGGCAATGCGGACGACTACACGGCAACGCTCAGCTACGTGGGTCAGACCAGCAACTGTGACATCGTGATTGGATTCGCCAACACGACCGGCTACGCACAATGTGACGTGGGCGCAACGATAGGCGGTGGTTTGGGCGTTGACGCCGCCATTACCACCGCCGTCATTACCCACCGTCTGAGCGTTCCTTGGGCCTACAACCAGGTCGACACCACCACCTCAAATGTTGGCCCGCTGTTTGCCGCTTTGTCTCCGACCAACAACAGCACCACTGCGATGGGTGGCGGCACCATCGGCACTCAGCTCAATCGCAACATCACCTACACGGTGAGTGGCGGATCGGGCACTGGCACGACGCAGTTGACCTGTTCGGTAGGCTCAGGAACGGTGAGCGTAGTCTCCGGATCGCCTCAAACGGTGAGCGTCGGGGGAAGTGCGAACGCGGTCGTGGTGCGCTTTACGTTGACGGCGCTAGCACAGACCGGCGTGGTCAATTGCGCCGCGGTGCGCCAAGGCGCGGCGACCAACAATTTCAGCTACACCTTCACTGCGAATGCTGGCAGCGTGCTTCCCGCGAGCCGTGTGTTTTGCAGCGGATTCGAGAATGGTGAAGTGACCGGGTGTGTGAATTAGTTCGCGCTATTGGCGGAGAGCAACTTGGATGCCGCGACTTGTTGCTGCAGCGGTTTTATCGGCGACCTTTTGACACCGTTTCACGCAGTTGAATCTCGATGCCAAGCACACGACGGCTATTTTTGATTGCTGGCGTTTCTGCAGTTTATGCAACGACTTGCTATGTCTTGAGCGGCAGAGTTCCCACCATGTTCGTGATCATTCTCACTGCATCCATGGCTTGGTTTGCATGGTCAACGCGAGGTAGTTCCCTATCTGAACTCGGCAAGACCGTTGGCTTGGTGCCCCTTTTCGGGTCACTTGGATTGGTTGCGTTTGTCTCCGCCTTTTCCGGTGAACCCGTGGGTGGGTTGGTCGAAGCAGGTCCCGTCCTGTTCTTTTTCCTCTTGGCAGCTCTGACTTCACTTCACGCAGGGCAAGAGCCGCCATAGGTGGCGCTTGATTGGACCTCAGTATTGAACTGGGGTCCGAATCAGCGCAGGAGCGCCGCCCCTGCC
>JANNWF010000020.1:0-4080 GCA_031408455.1 Pseudoxanthomonas sp.
TGATCCGCCGGCAGCACCAACATCAATGCCTCACCGCCATGGCGCGCTTCGATATCGAGCGCAGCCAACAGGATAGCTGGTGCCGTATTGCGCCCCGCCGGTTCAAGCAGGAATCGAGTATCGATGTCGCTAGCAATCGCAGCGTACGTCTCACAGGTCAAGCCGTGATAGTCGCGACCCGTGACGGTGAGCACTTCACCGCCATCGGCAACGGCGACTGCTCGTTTGAAAGTTTGCGCCAGCAGCGAGTCCTGTCCACCCAAACGCATGAAGGGTTTCGGATAGCCGCGGCGGGATGCCGGCCAAAGGCGGGTTCCGGCGCCGCCGGAGAGAATGACTGGAATGAGCATGTGAGAGTTCTGTTGTTAACTAAATTGAAAGAGTTGAGGGGCGCGTCATTGATGCTCGTCATCCCCGCGAAAGCGGGGATCCAGTGGCTCTGGAATTTCCGCAGATTGATAGCGATTCTGGATTCCCGCCTTCGCCGGAATGACGGTCTTGCAGGAATTAGCTTGGGCAGATTTGACTGGAAGAAGCGGCCATCCGGGTGCGCGCGAGGATCGCGATAAGTGTGTGAGATCTGCGGTGGGATGTCGGCATTTGAACGACTGTCAACTGCGCGCAGCGGCTGCGACTTCGGCCATAACTTGATCGAGTCCGTCCCGCCAGTCCGGCAACTGCAGGCAATGCCTATGGCGCAGCCGCGCACCATCGAGCACCGAGTAGCGCGGTCGTGCCGCTGGCGTCGGAAACTCGGCGCTGGCAATGGCGAGAACGCTCGGCACTACTTTCAACAGACCAGCAAGCTGCGCACTTTGCATGATGGCCTGTGCAAAACCATGCCAGCTGGTGTGACCGGCTGCCGTGAGATGAAACGTGCCGAGTTGCTCGCTATCCGCGGTTTTCGGATCAATGCGAGCCAACAGCGCCGCCGTGGCCGCCGCTAACCATCGGGCCGGCGTCGGTGCGCCGATTTGATCGTCGACCACGCGCAGTTCGCTGCGCTCGCCCGCCAACCGCAACATGGTGCGCAGAAAATTGCTGCCGCGCGCGGCATACACCCACGCCGTCCGCAGAATCAGATAGCGCGCGCCGGATGCACTTATGGCCTCCTCGCCGTCGCGCTTGGTCTGGCCATAAACGCCAAGTGGCGCAGTGGCGCAGCCTTCCGTCCAAGGCGAGCGCGCCGAGCCATCAAACACATAGTCGGTAGAGAAATGCACGAACAGCGCGTCGTTTGCGCGACACCAACGCGCCATCGCAGCGACCGCATCAACGTTGATTCGCCGCGCGAGGTCGGGCTCGGACTGAGCGCGGTCTACCGCCGTGTAGGCAGCCGGATTGACCAGTATTTGCGGCCGAATCCGATCCAGCAACGGAGCAATCGTGGCTGGCTGGGAGAGATCCAACGCTTCGCAGTCGGCCCCGCCAGGCAGCTTGCCATCGCGAGTGGTGACCTTGAGTGATCCCAATGGAGCGAGTGCACGCTGCAACTCAAAGCCAACTTGCCCCGCCGCACCGGTGAGAAGGATGTTTTGCACGCCGCACTAACCTTGGTAGATCGGCAGGCGATCCGGATTCACCGCATCCAGAAACGGCGCGCGCATGTCTTTGTCCGACAACAGCGGCTCAGCTATCGGCCAATCGATGGCGAGGCTGGCGTCGTTCCAGCGCAAGCTGGCGTCGGCTTCGCGTTGGTAAGCCGCCGTGCACAAGTAATGAAACACCGCACGCTCGGAGGTGACCACAAAGCCGTGCGCGAAGCCTTCCGGGACCCAAAACTGGCGCCCGTTTTCAGCGCTCAGTACCGCCCCCGCCCAGTGCCCAAAGGTCGGCGAGCCGCGCCGAATGTCTACCGCCACATCGAACACTTCGCCAACGATCACGCTGACCAATTTGCCCTGCGGATGCGGCCACTGGTAATGCAACCCACGCAACACGCCGTGCGCGGACTCGGAGACGTTGCTCTGCACGAACGTCGCGTCAATGCCGGCGTCTCGATAGCGCGACGCGTTCCATTGTTCGAAGAAGCTGCCGCGACTGTCGGCAAACACCTGCGGCTCGATCAACAAGCACTCGGGCAATCGACTCTTGCTGACGCGCATCGAAGACCCGCTCAAGCCACTCGTCCTTGCCGCAACAGCTGCAACAGATACTCGCCGTAGCCGCTCTTCAGCAAGGGCGCGGCCAATGCCTCCAATTGCTTGGCATCAATCCAGCCATTGGCGAAGGCGATCTCTTCAGGACAACAGACGCGCAGCCCTTGTCGCTCTTCAATTGTCTCGATGAAGTTGCTGGCTTGCAGCAAGGATTCATGAGTCCCGGTATCCAACCACGCATAACCGCGACCCAGTTTTTCCAAGCGCAATGAGCCATCGTCCAGATAACAACGATTCAGATCAGTGATCTCCAACTCGCCGCGCGGCGAGGGTTGCAGTCGCGCCGCAAAATCGGTGACGCGATGGTCATAAAAATACAGCCCAGTAACGGCATAGTTGGATTTGGGTTGCAGTGGCTTTTCCTCCAACCCCACCACCCGACCATCAGCATCAAACTCGGCGACGCCATAGCGCTCTGGATCTTTGACCCAGTAGCCAAACACGGTGGCACCGTCGACATGCGTCGCGGCACGCCGCAGTTGCTCGCTGAACCCATGGCCGTAAAAGATGTTGTCGCCAAGCACCAAGCAACTCGGCCCATCGGCGACAAAATCGCGACCAATAATGAAAGCCTGCGCCAACCCGTCCGGGCTCGGCTGCGCCGCATACTCGATGCGCATGCCCCACTGCGAACCGTCGCCGAGCAAGTGCCTGAACATCGGCTGCTCGTGTGGTGTATTGATGATCAAGACATCACGAATGCCCGCCAGCATCAATGTGCTGAGCGGGTAGTAGATCATCGGCTTGTCGTAAATCGGCAACAGCTGTTTGCTGATCGCACGAGTGATTGGATACAGCCGCGTGCCGGAACCTCCGGCAAGCACAATGCCTTTGCAAATCATCGGCCGATTGCTCTCGTCGTGTTATGGAATTGCACTTGCATCAGGCGACTCCGCCGATGCGCTGCAGGCGATAGCTGCCATCGAGTACGCCGGCTACCCAGTCCTGATGGTCGAGATACCAATCGATGGTATGGGCGATGCCGGTTTCGAAATCAAGACTCGGCCGCCAGCCCAGTTCGCTCTTCAGCTTACTGGCGTCGATGGCATAGCGCCGATCATGGCCGGGACGATCAGCGACAAATGCAATCTGGGTGGCGCGAGACACGCCATCGGCGCGCGGTCGGCGCTGATCGAGCAGCGCGCAAATCGCTTTCACGACGTCAATGTTTTGTCGCTCGGCATCGCCGCCGACGTTGTAGACCTCACCCACTCGCCCACCCTCAAGCACTGCTCGAATCGCGGTGCAGTGATCGGCTACAAACAACCAGTCGCGCACGTTGCTGCCATCGCCATACACCGGCAATGGCTCGCCAGCCAGGGCCCGCGCGATGATCAACGGGATCAGTTTTTCTGGGAACTGGTAGGGGCCGTAATTGTTGGAACAATTGGTGGTGAGCGTTGGCAGCCCGTAAGTGTGATGAAACGCGCGGACCAAATGGTCGGACGCCGCTTTTGACGCCGAATACGGTGAATTGGGCGCGTAGGCGGTGGTCTCGGTGAATGCACCGGACTCGCCCAGCGAGCCATACACCTCGTCGGTGGATACGTGCAGAAATCGGAACGACTTGCGTGCCGTCTCGTCGAGTGCGCGCCAATAGTTTCTGGTCGCTTCCAGCAGACTCAAGGTGCCTACGACATTGGTCTGCACGAATGCGGCCGGCCCATCGATCGAACGATCGACATGGCTCTCAGCAGCAAAATTGATCACGGCCGAGGGCTGGTGTTCGACCAGCAGCGACTTGACCAACTCGGCGTCACCGATGTTGCCGTGCACGAATAGGTGATCGGCATGGCCGTCCAGCGTCGCCAAGGTATGGCGGTTACCGGCATAGGTCAGCGCGTCAAGATTGACGATGCGCGCTGCACCTTCGGCAATTGCTTGCAGGACAAAATTGCCGCCAATAAAGCCTGCGCCACCG
>JANNWF010000021.1:0-22995 GCA_031408455.1 Pseudoxanthomonas sp.
ATCGCGTTGCTAGCGATGTCGCGGTGACCGTCACCGAACCGGGCTCTATACTCAGCGCCATCGGCATGCGCGCCAATCTCGACGCGCAGCAAGTCGAATTACTTTCCGACGTACGCATCCATCATGACGCCCGCAAGCCCAGATCCAGTCAGTCGCAATCCAGCAAGCCCAGATCCGGCCAGTCGCCATCCGGCCAGTATCAATCTAGGCGGTAGCAAACCAACCAGTAGCCATCGAACCAAGCCCGCGGTGCGTCATTTTAAGCACGCGGCCATGCTGGCCGTGCTGGCGCTGGCAACATCCACCGCCCACGCCCTGCAATCGGATCGCGAGCAGGCGATGGACATCAGCGCCGAAACGACTGATGCCACGCTCGGCGAAGATGGCCGTGCAGTGCTGAGCGGTAACGTGGTGATTGTGCAGGGCACGCTGAAGATCGAGTCGACCTCGGCCACAGTAGAGAAGGCGGCCGGTGCGATCAAACGCGCCCTGCTCGAGGGCGCGCCAGTTCGCTTGCAACAGACGCTCGATGCTGGCGGCCAGATGCAAGCGCGGGCGCGCAATATCGACTACGACGTCATCAGTGAAGTGCTGTTGTTGACCGGCGATGTGGTGGTCACTCAGCCTGAAGGCGACTTGCGCGGCGAGCGCATTCGTTACGACTTGAAGTCGGGGCGTTTAGAGGGCGGAGGTAACGGTGGCCGCGTGCAAATGCGAATTCCGCCCAAAGCCGCGAAGCCTGCCGCTGAGCCAGCGGTTGATTCAGCGGCCAAACCAGCGGCGCCAACCGGCTGATGCTGGTCGCTCGCGGCCTACGCAAGCGCTACCGCTCGCGCGAAGTCGTCAAAGAGTTTGGCCTCGTTTTGGACGCCGGCGAAGTGGTCGGCTTGCTTGGCCCCAACGGTGCCGGAAAAACCACTTGCTTTTATATGTTGGTGGGCTTGGTCAACGCCGACGCGGGACATATCTTGCTGGATGGCGAGAACATCACCCGCCGACCGATGCACGAACGCGCCCAACGCGGTGTCGGCTACCTGCCCCAGGAACCTTCAGTCTTTCGTCGACTAAGCGTAGCCGATAACGTGCTGGCCATATTGGAACTGCGCCGTGATCTGGACGGCCGCGGTCGCCGCGACGCACTCGATGGCTTGTTGGACGAGTTGCAGATCACCCATGTCGCAAGCCAGTTGGGCGCATCGTTGTCGGGTGGCGAGCGGCGACGTGTCGAAATCGCCCGCGCCTTGGCGGCCAATCCGCGCTTGATGTTGCTGGATGAACCGTTTGCAGGCGTGGACCCCATCTCCGTCGGCGAGATTCAGAAAATCGTCGGTCATCTGAAAGCCCGCGGCATCGGCGTGCTGATTACCGACCACAATGTGCGCGAGACGCTGGGCATCTGCGACCGCGCTTACATCTTGAGCGATGGTCGGGTGTTGGCGCAGGGATCACCGGAAGACGTGCTCGCCAATCCCGATGTACGCCGCGTTTACCTCGGCGAAAGCTTTCGGATGTGACTACAGAGACGTGAGCACGCCGCCGTGAACATGAAGCCCGCTCTACAGCTTCGCCTTGGCCAAAGTCTCACGCTGACGCCGCAGCTTCGGCAAGCGATTCGCCTGTTGCAGCTGTCCTCCATTGAACTTGAGGCAGAGATCAATCTTGCGCTGGAGAGCAACCCGCTGCTGGAGGAAACCGACGACGACGGTCCGTTGGCACCGGATGACATACCCGTTGCGGCCAGCGAAAATGCGGCACCGGATCAGCAAGCCGAAGCGGCCGAAAGCAGCGTCGAAGTCGACGAAAGCGTGTACGAGGCGGAAGCCTTCGACTGGGACGACGAGCTGCCGCGAACCAATGCGGCCGCCAGCGGCGAAGACAATCGCGATCTCACCCCGACTGACGAGGGTGGATTGCTCGCCCATCTGCTTTGGCAGCTCAATCTGACGCCGATGTCCGACCGCGACCGCGCGATCGGTCGAGTGATCATTGATGCGCTCGACGACAACGGTTACTTGCAGGAATCAGCGGAAAGTCTGTTCGCGGCCGTATCGACAGATTTCGCGGTGGATGCAGGCGAGATCGAAGCCGTTCGCCGACTAATCCAACACTTCGATCCCGTCGGCGTGGCCTCGCGAACACTGAGTGAATGTCTGACTGTGCAGTTGCATGCGCTATCGGCCGACACGCCGGGCCGCCGCTTGGCGCTGGGCATCGCCGCCGATGCATTGGAGGTACTTGCCAAGTCGGGCGCTGAGCGTGTCGCCAAGCAGTTTGGCGTGTCGCTGGCTGATGTCGAGGTCGCGATCAAGCTGATTCGCAGCTTGGATCCTCGCCCAGGCTCGCAGTACGCCAGCAGTGTCGTCGAATACGTGTCGCCCGATGCCTATGCCTATCGCTAGCAGGGTCGTTGGGATGTGCGGCTAGGCGGCAGCGGTTCGCCCCGATTGGGCATCAACCGTCACTACGAATCGCTCATCGGCACCGCCGCCCGCAGTGACGCAACGTACTTGCGCGGCCAATTGCAGGAAGCACGCTGGCTGATCCGCAGTTTGGAAACTCGCGCAGACACCCTATTGCGGGTGTCGCGCGCCATCGTCGGCCGGCAAGGTGCGTTCCTCGATCATGGTCCGGAAGCGATGCGACCGCTGGTCTTGCGTGAAATCGCCGATGAGGTTGGCCTGCATGAATCCACCATTTCTCGCGTCACAACCCGCAAGTACCTGCACACGCCGCGCGGCACCTTTGAATTGAAACATTTCTTTTCAAGCAGCCTGGCGACGGTGGATGGCGGAGCCGCCTCAAGTACCGCGATTCAGGCCATGATCCGCCGTTTAGTTGAGGCTGAGAGCCCGCGCCGGCCGCTGTCGGATGCGAGCTTGGTCACCGAATTGAAGGCACAAGGCGTCAGCGTGGCCCGCCGAACCGTGGCAAAATATCGCGACGTGATGAATATCCCCTCATCCAACGAACGCCAGCGGCTTAGCTGAACGACTATGCAGCTCAAGCCCCATAGGTCTGGCGTGCGGCAGCCACCGCCCCCAAGTCTCATGCAACAGGTGGAAGAGCAACACCTGTTGCATCAAGCTTGGAAGAGCGCTTGCTTCCTAAGCCCCTCCTCAACCCTACCCAAACATCGGGGAGGGAGTAAGAGCCGGAGCTGCATGACGTTAAGGTCATACCCTAACTTGCGAGAACTGCCGGCAGCGTTGCCGCTGCGGCCGGTGGAGTGGTGCGAATCCCGCGGCTATTGGACCACCAGGAGGTCAGCATGAAGATCGAGATCAGCGGTCACCAAATTGATGTCACGGCTGCGCTGCGCGAATACGTGATCACCAAACTCGAGCGACTTCAGCGTCATTTCGACCACGTCCTCGACGTTCACGTCATCTTGAGCGTCGACAAACTCGAGCAAAAAGCCGAAGCCACCCTCAATCTGACGGGCCGCAGCTTGCATGCCAACTCCGTGTCAGAGGACATGTACGCCGCCATCGATCTGTTGATAGACAAAATCGACCGTCAAGTGCTGAAAGTGAAAGAAAAACTCACCGACCACCACCGTGGCGAGTCCGCCGCGCGCACCGGCAGCTTTGGCTGACGCTGCCAGCGTTCCCACTTTGCAACCTTAGAAACCTATCGGCACTCAAGATGCATCTGATCGACTTGCTAGGCCCCGCCCGCGTTGTCGCGGGCGCCAAAATTACCAGCAAGAAGCGATTGCTTGAGCTGCTCGCCCGTTTGCTTGCCGATGGCCAAGGCGGCGACAGCGAACGCCGCATCTTTGAAAGCTTGTGCACGCGGGAAAAACTCGGCTCTACCGCGCTGGGTCACGGCATCGCGATTCCGCATGGGCGCAGCGATGCGCTCACTGCGGCGTCGGGGTGTTTTGTGCAACTGGATCAGCCCATCGATTTTGGTGCGCCGGATGGCCAACCGGTCGACCTGCTGTTTGCCATGGCTGTGCCTGAGCACTACACGCATCAGCATCTACTGCTGTTATCGCAGTTGGCAGAGATGTTCAGTGACCCGAATTTGTCCGCGCGGCTGCGCGCATCGAAAGACGCGTCAACCTTGTTTGCGCAATTAGCCGACTGGCATCCGGCCAGCGCGGTCGCCGCCTAAGCCGCACTCGCACGCGGACCCGGCATACCCATGCAGGCCCGCATTTCCGCGCGCGAACTGTTTGACCAGTTGAAGGACAGGCTCGGGCTGCGCTGGGTCGCTGGCCAACGTGGTGAAGCGCGGGTGTTGGAGTCTGGCGAGAGTCTGCGCCGCCGACCCTCGCTGGTGGGCTATCTCAACACCATCTATGCCAATCAAGTGCAGATCATCGGTACCGATGAGCTGGCCTATCTGGACGGACTTGAGCCACGCCCACGCTGGGAGACGCTGGCAAAAATCGCTAACGCCAAACCCTTGGTGCTGCTGCTAACCAAAGATCAACCCTGTCCGCCGGACTTGCGCGACGTTGCCAACGAATCGAATACCGCGCTGTGGGTTTCCCCGCGTCGCGGTCACGAACTGCTGACCTACCTGCAATACCACCTTGCCCGCGCATTGGCACGGCGGGTCACCCTGCATGGCGTGTTCATGGAGGTGTATTCGATTGGTGTATTGCTGACCGGCGAAAGCGGCTCCGGCAAAAGCGAGCTGGCGTTGGAATTGATTACTCGCGGGCATCGTTTGGTCGCCGATGATGCACCCGAGTTCACCAATATCGCGCCGGACATTCTCGACGGCATGTGCCCTGACCTGTTGCAGGACTTGCTGGAAGTGCGTGGTCTCGGCGTGCTCAACGTGCGCGAAATGTTTGGCGACACTGCGGTCAAGCGCAACAAATATCTGCGTTTGGTCGTCCACCTTGAGCGGCAAGATCCGCAAATGGATCCCAAACCGGTCGATCGCCTGTATGGCGACATCGGTCACCGCAGCGTGCTCGACATTGATATTCCGCTAATTACCCTCCCAGTCGCGCCTGGACGCAATCTCGCCGTGTTGGTGGAAGCCGCCGTACGTTCTCATGTGTTGAAATCCAAAGGCATCGATGCCGCGCAGACGTTTGTAGATCGGCAAGCGCATCAAATGCGTCACCAATCGCCTTGGTAAGTGCGAACATGAATTCGACGACGCCGCGACTCACTGTA
Source organism: Pseudoxanthomonas sp. (assembly GCA_031408455.1). Classification (GTDB taxonomy): domain Bacteria; phylum Pseudomonadota; class Gammaproteobacteria; order Xanthomonadales; family Xanthomonadaceae; genus JANNWF01. The sequence continues at coordinate 5,142 of JANNWF010000021.1, forward strand.
GTTTCTGGGCTTTCAGGCTCCGGCAAGAGCGTTGCTCTGCGCACCTTGGAGGACATCGACTGTTATTGCGTCGACAACCTGCCCTCGGACCTGCTGCCGGACTTTGTTCGCAGCGTGCTTGAAGGCGTGGATCCGCCGCGACGCCTCGCAGTAGGCATCGACGTTCGCAACCGTCGCGAAGATCTCGGCCATTTGCCGCAAGCGCTGGCCGATGTCGGCCGCATGGGCATCGAACACGAACTGGTGTTTCTCGACACTCGCGACGACGTCCTGTTGAAGCGCTTTTCGGAAACCCGTCGACGCCATCCGCTCAGCCTTGACGGCTTGCCCTTGGCCGATGCGATCGCGCAAGAACGTCGGTTGTTAAGGCCACTGATGGCCTTGGCCGACCGCGTCATCGACACCAGTGAACTCAACGTCCACCAATTGCGACGCTTGATCGTCACTGAGCTTGGCACCGGGCAAACGCCGGGCTTGTCGATTCTGCTGGAATCATTTGCCTACCGGCGTGGCGTGCCTAGCGACGCCGATTTCGTCTTCGACGCGCGCTGCCTGCCCAACCCGCACTGGAATCCCAGCCTGCGACCATTGTCCGGCCGTGATCGCGCCGTGCGCGAGCATCTGGATGCAGACCCGCTGGTCAATCAGTTCTTCGAACAGATCGCCGCGTTCCTAGACGTCTGGATTCCGCGTTTTGAGGGCGAAACCCGCAGCTACGTCACCATCGCGTTTGGCTGCACCGGCGGCCGCCACCGCTCGGTCTACCTAGCCGAACGCCTAGCCGACCACTTGCGCAATGGTGGCCGCCAGCAAGTGGTGAGCTTTCATCGCGAGTTGGAGTGAAGTGGGGAGTCGGACTGCGCCTTCGGACTTGCGCCCCAGCCCCCAGTCCCCAGCCCCGCTCTTGCTTTAGCAGCCCCGCCGCTGCTTCAGAAGCTATCGCACCGGCCGCACATCCACTTCAACCTGGATGCGGTCGCCCGGGTTGTAGTCGGTGACCGTCTGGTACGTCTGCCCACGGAATCGATAGGTCACTTCATAGCCAGTAACCGTATCGTCGCGCACGTAGTTACTTTGCGACGTGCAGCGCGTTTCGTAGCGGGTGTATTCATGGCCGCCACTCACGTGCTGACCACCGTAGCGACGCTGGTCCTCACGCACGGATTGATAGCCCAACAGCGCGCCGGCCGCCGTCGCTGCGTCGCGGCCACCACCGCTGCCGAATTGGCTGCCAATGACACCACCGACAATCGCGCCCAAGATCGCCGGCGCACGGTCGCCTCGACCGTTGTGATAGCGCACTGGTTCGCGATAGACGACGGGTTGCTCGTAGCACTGCCGATCAGACACCGGCCTCTCGACGCTGCTGATGATGGGCTCGACCCGAACGACATCGGCCCACGCGTAGCGACCGTCGTCATAGCGGCCGCCATGGTCACGTGCCGACGCCGCGCCGGCGAATGCCAAGCTGGCAACGACCATGCTGGCGGTGAGGGAACGGATCATCGTCAATCTCCTAATCTCGGACCGAAGTGGTCCGGGGTGTTGAAACGCTAGGGCGAATGGACTTAATCACTTCTGAACCCGCCCGCAGGCACTCAATCCGTTCATCGAGTCGACAGCAACGGTTGCTCGCGAGACAGTTTCGCGTGCAACCTTGCGCTATATCTCTTTGATTTTTAAAACCGATCAATCCTTTCGACTCGTACGCTTGCGGATTAACTCTGCAAAGTCGCCGTCATGCTCACGGGTATCGCCAATGCGCGTGAAATCACGCAATTCTTTTTGGCGTTATCGGCAATCTCGGCAAACTTCTCGGCACTGCAATCCGGCACGCTGGCCGTCACGATCAGATGCACCGCAGTGACCGACGGCGATGGCACCATTTCCATGGTGAGCTCCGCGCGGGTATCGATGCGAGTAGCCTTGAGGCCGGCGTTTTGCAGCATGAAGCCCAACGCCATGCTGAAACAGCCCGCATGTGCCGCGGCCAACAACTCTTCCGGGTTGGTGCCTTTCTCTTCGCCAAAACGGGTATTGAACGAGTACTTCTGATCCGTAAACAGGCCACTTTGCGGCGTGCTCATGCAGCCACGTCCTGCCTTCAGATCGCCTTCCCACCACGCCGTTGCAACACGCTTCATAGACATCGGATGAACTCCCAATCGTTGCTTGCACCGACCCATTCGGCGCTCCCAATAAGTCTACCTGTTGCGCCATGTTGCACTGCACCGTTGACCCCGCGCTGACAGCCTGAAACTCTAGCCGCTGGTCTGCAACGGAGGTTCACCAGATGCCTGCTTATCGCACTGCCGATATTCGCAACATCGCGCTTACCGGTCACGCCGGCGCTGGTAAGACCACCTTGTTTGAAGCGCTGCTGCACGCCGGTGGCACACTACAAACCACGGGCTCGGTGGAGCGCGGCACCACCTTGTCGGATTTTGATCCGTTGGAACGGGCGCGCGGCCATTCGATCAATTCCAGCATCGCCTCCATCGATCACAGCGGCGTGCACGTGAACTTGATCGATACGCCGGGATACACCGATTTTCGCGGACCGACACTGTCTGCGTTGGCGGCGGTTGAGACCTGCGCGGTGGTGGTCAATGCCGCGCATGGCATCGAGCACAGCACGCAACGGTTGATGGATTACGCGCGTGCGCGTCGACTCTGTCGCCTCATCATCGTCAACAAGATCGATAGCGAGGACTGCGATCTTGAGTATCTGGTCGAACAACTGCGCGAGACCTTCGGCCGCGAATGTCTACCGGTCAATTTGCCAGCGAAAGGGCGCGGATCCGTCGTCGATTGTTTCCGCACGCCGCAAGGTGAAAGCGAGTTCTCAACCGTAGCGCTGGCCCATCAGCAGATCATCGATCAAGTCGTCGAAATCAACGAAGACGTGATGGGCCACTATCTGGAGGAAGGCGAAGCCGGACTGACTGGGCAGGAACTGCACGACGCCTTTGAGCAGTGTCTGCGCGAGGGCCATCTGGTGCCGATCTGTTTCGTCTCGGCCCGCAGCGGCGCCGGCGTGCGCGAGCTGCTGGATCTGTTTGAGACTTTGATGCCCAACCCTTACGAGGCCAATCCGCCGCCGTTCTTGAAGGGCAGCGAGGCGGTGCCGCTGACCGCAATTTCCGACCCCAATGCGCACGTGATCGCCGACGTGTTCAAGATCGTCAACGATCCGTTTGTCGGCAAGCTCGGCATTTTTCGAATCTACCAAGGCAGCGTCCGCCGCGACACTCAGCTGTTCATCGACGATGGCAAAAAACCGTTCAAGGTCGGCCACTTGTTCAAGCTGCGCGGTAAAGAGCACATGGAGATCGACGAGGCCATTCCCGGCGATATCGCCGCGGTGGCCAAGGTCGATGAGATTCACTTCGATGCGATTCTTCACGACAGCCACGATGAGGATCACATCCATCTCAAGCCGCTGGATTTTCCGCAGCCGATGTTTGGCTTAGCCATCGAGCCACTACACAAAGGCCAAGAACAAAAACTGGCCACCGCCCTACACAAGCTGCACGAAGAAGATCCCTGCTTCCGCATCGAGCACCGTGCCGAACTCAACGAGACCGTGATTCGGGGCTTGGGCGAACTGCATATCAAATTGATGCTTGAGCGCATGAAAGATCGCTATCAAGTGGAAGTCAGCTCGCGACCGCCGCGCATTGCGTATCGCGAAACCGTCAGCGCCAAAGCAGATGGCCATCACCGCCACAAAAAGCAGACTGGCGGTGCCGGGCAGTTTGGCGAAGTGTTTCTGCGCGTCGAGCCGCTGCCGCGTGGCGCTGGTTTTGAGTTCGTGGACGAAGTGAAAGGCGGCACCATCCCCAACCAGTTTCTGCCCGCCATCGAGAAAGGCGTACGCATGGTGCTCGAACATGGCGCGCTTGCCGGTTACCAAATGCAGGACCTGCGCGCCATCGTGTATGACGGCAAATACCATCCCGTCGACTCCAAGGAAGTTGCCTTTGTGTCCGCTGGCAAAAAAGCGTTTCTGGATGCCATCAGCAAAGCCCGCCCTATCGTGCTGGAGCCCATCGTCAACCTGGATGTCTCGGTGCCCGATCAACACATGGGCGACGTCACCGGCGGATTGGCCAGCAAACGCGCGCGCATCAACGGCACCGACTCCTTGCGCGGCGGCGAGTTGGTCGTCAAGGCACAAGTTCCGCTCGCCGAAGTCAGCGACTACGCCAGCGAACTAAAAGCCCTGACCGCGGGCCGTGGCCGCTACTCGATCGAGTTCAGCCACTACGAGCCGGTGCCCCCGGCCGTGCAGAAGCAATTGTCAGAGGCATATCGACCGCGGGTTGAGGAGGAGTGAGGTGAAGCGGCACGCTTGCAAACCGCAGGTTTGCGTGCCGCTGACCGAGTGAAACGAAGGCGGTCGCGAAGCGACCGAACGCTAGACCGAGCGCAAGCGAAGGCAACCGCGCAGCGGGTGAACGCGATGCGCGAAGGCCGTGATAACTCCTCTTGCGACTGGGCATACGCTTGCCGAGAGCAGCGGAGCAAGCTCAGCTCTACCAGAGCGAGGGCGGCACGATGCTGTGCATTTGTAGAGCGGAGCTTGCTCCGCTGCGCTTGCCCAAACCATCGCGAACAACCCAACCGCTGCCAACCCAATGTTCAAACTCCTGAGCATCCTAGTGTCGCCATTTACACCCTCTACGCTGCGTATCGTGGTGAGGTGTATGCCAAGCATCGCGCCTGCGGCAAAACTGTCCTGCGCAGCGAACGTCCCGGCTATTTCTGGTTGGGGATTGCGGTGTATGGATTGCTGGCCTTGGCGCTGCTGACGATTTTCTAAGCGGCTGCGATTCGCTGGCGCATCGGTGCCATTGCGGCTTAGTCACGAGTTGGTGATGTGGGCAAAACCTGCGACTTCCCATCGAATACCGAGCCGCTCATGTCCGTTCGTGGGGAGGTATAGAAACACCCCCCGCAAGCTGACAAAACGCGGCAGGTGCTTCGATAACTCAGCACGAACGGACCATTGTTTTCGGCGCGAAGAAGATACGGGTCAGACTGAAATGGCACTTCCTTAAGGCTCGTCATCCCGGCAAAACCGGGATCCAGCTCTGTTGAATCCTCACCCCGACCTGCAAACGCTGGATTCCGGCGTACGCCGGAATGACGATTCGTCGGGGTTTTGGCTTAAGGAAATGCCATTGGGGTCAGACTGCGGCTTCGCGAAAAAAAGCCATAGCGCCTCCCCCAAACATCCACCTGTGGCGCTGCGATGCCAAAGAAAAACAAGACCACCGAATACATCGCAGACGCCAACGGCCGAACCGCCTTGTCGCGCAACACATGCAGCGCAGGCCGCAAGTAATCCAACAATTGCCCGCCCATCAACACCAACAACAACTCCAACCCCAGGGCATCGATCAGCGGCAGTAACAGCCGCAGCTCGGGGTGAGACACAAGCATGACGGTGACGACAATAGTCAGGATCAGGAAGACACGCTGACGGTTGGTTTTTTCTCGCCAGTTGAATAGGTTCATTTGTGTGGCTCATGGCTTAGAGGCTGCAAAGACGCGACTCTGACCCTAATGCTTGGTGACGCCAATGCTTCGATCAAACGAAAACACTTCCCAAGATCGCCGTTAGAACAGCCATCTGAGCCTCACCCACCCGGCAAAATCACCCTAGGCAGCTTCGCTTCCACCACGCTCGTCTCCAACTTGGCAATCGAGTCCGCGCGCATCGCCGCAATGGCCTGCTCGCGTTCGCCGAGTTCGCTCACCAACTCAGCGTGGCGAGCACGCATGGCGGCTGTGGGGGCGCCGTCGGCTTGTTGGGCCCAGCTGTATAGCGGGGCTAGTTGCGAGTACAGCTGGGCGCCGCGGGGGCCACGCAGGATGTCGTAGACGACCTTGGCTTCGGGGTTGTGCAACTGGCCTTCGATGCGGTCGGCGTCGGCGATGACTTTGTCGGCGGCGCTGACCACGCTGGCGTAAGCGGCTTGGTCGGCCAAGCGTTCTTTCAGATCGACGGCTTGCTTGCGCGCCGCGCGTAACAACTCGATGCCGGCAGTGGCGCGATCTAGCGCGCTGCGGGCTTGCAAGGCGAACTCGAGTTGCGCGGCGAGCGCGGCAGTGTCGGCTGGTGAGCGCGGGTCTGCGCGCACTTCAATGGTGGTGGATAGCGTCTGCGCGCCCACGCCAATCAGTTCAGCACGATAGCTGCCGGGTAAGACCAGCGGTCCGGATTCGGGATCGCCGGCATCGATCTTGGCGTCTCGCAAGGGCTTGGCACCGGTGTGGCTCAGATCCCACGTAGCGGTGTTCCAGCCGGCCTTGGTGGTTAGTTCGGGCTCGGGAGCTTCGCTGGGTCCGTCGGGGTCTCCCAAGCTGCTGGGCGCGGGTTTGGCCACGCTGGATAGCTCGCGGACCAAGCTGCCATCGGCGCCCAAGATTCGCATTGTCAACTTGCCCTCGAAGCCTTCCGGCAAGTAGTACCGCAGACGTGCGCCGTAGTCAGGGTTTTCATGCTCGGCACCGCCGCCCCAGTGAAAGCCCGAGCGCCAGCGCGTGGCGGCGGCGGTCGCGGCCAGCTGCGCCGTCGTTAGGTTGACCTGAAGGCTTTGCTTGAGTACGTCGACATGCTCGAACGCCCACATCGCACGGCCGCGCGTGCCGACGATCAAATCGCCATGCTTGGCCTCAATATCAACCACCGCGACATGCGGTAGGTTGAGCTGGATTTCACTCCATTTTTGCCCGCCATCGATGCTGGCGTAAATCGCGCGCTCGCCGCCCAGGTACAAGGTCTGCGCATCAGTTTCGTCTTCAGCAATACTCATCAACGGCATCGCATTGGGTAGATCTGCCACCAGCGAACGCCAGCTCGCGCCGTGATCGTTGGTGACCCACAGCATCGGCTGGTCGTCGCCCAAGCGGTAGCGGTGCGCGACCAGATAGGCGCGTCCTGCCTGGTGCTTGGAGGCGATCAACTTGTCAACGGTGGCGTCGATGCCCAAATCGCGTGGCGACACGTTGTTCCAACTGGAACCATCGTCGCGCGAGACATGCACCAGCCCATCATCGCTGCCTACCCACAACTCGCCTTTCGTCAATGCCGATTCGCTGATCGAAAAGATCGTCGAATAAATTTCGACGCCGGTGTTGTCACCCGTGATCGGGCCACCCGCCCACTCCTGCTTGCTCTTGTCGTTGCGAGTGAGATCACCGCTGATGATGTTCCAGGTTTCGCCACGATCTCGGCTGCGATAGAGCACATTGGCACCGTGATAGATCGTGGCTGGATCGTGCGCTGACAGCTCGACTGGCGCACTCCATTGAAAGCGTTGCTTCATGCTTTTTGGTGGCTGCCCCGAGGGGTTGGCCGGTGCCGCCGAGATATTTCGGTACTGCCCTGTGCCTTCGCGATAGCGCGACAGATAGCCGCCGTATTCGCCGGCGTACACCACGCCTTCTTGCGCCAAGTCGTAGCGGAAGTCGCCCGCTTCGCCGCCGCCGACGTATTGCCAATCGGCCAAGCTGCTGCCGCCGCCGTTCAACGAGTACACCGGGCCGCTGACCGTACCCATGTCTTGCAGCGTGCCACCGACGTGATACGGCGTGCGATTGTCGACATCGATGTTGTAGAACTGACCCAAGGGAAGATCAGGCGAACGCCAGTGCTTGCCGCCATCAACGGAGAGGTCCACGCCGCCATCTTGGCCGCCAATCATGCGTGTGGGCGTGCTCGGATCGATCCACAAATCATGATGATCGCCATGCGCAAACCCTTCCATTGCCTGCAAGGTTTTGCCGCCATCCACACTCTTCAACATGCCCACCTGCGGGAACCACACGCTGTCGGCGTCAACTGGATCGGGCTCGACCGTCGTGTAGTACCAAGCGCGCTGACGCAGCACCCAATGCGCATTGATGAGGGTGAAGCTCTCGCCGCCATCATCCGAGCGATACAGACCGCCGTCTTTGGCCTCGATCAGCGCCCACACGCGCTCGCTATTGGCAGGCGACACCGCGACGCCGACCTTGCCCCAGTCACCCTTGGGCAATCCATGCTTGCCGGCCTCTAGGCGCACCCAACTGTCGCCCATGTCCGTCGACCGCCACAGTCCGCCACCGGGCCCGCCGCTCTGCAGTCCCCACGGCGTACGGCGGGCTTGCCAGGTGCCCGCCCACACAATGCGAGGGTTGCTGCGATCCACATAGACGTCGCTGGCGCCGGTATCCGCGTCGACTTTCAGCACGTTCTGCCAGCTCTTGCCGCCGTCGCGTGTGCGATACACGCCGCGCTCGGGATTGGCCTTGAATGGCGAGCCCAACACCGCTGCATAAGCGATGTTGGCATCGTTCGGATGCACGTCGATGTGACCAATCGCACCGCGACTGGCAAAACCTTGTGTCCAGGACTTGCCGGCATCAGTCGACACAAACAAGCCATCGCCCGGTTGCACATTGCCGCGAATATTGGCCTCACCACCACCGACGTAGATGACGTTGGGATCAGAGGGTGCGACGGCCAATGCACCCAAGGATTGGGTTGGCTGCTTGTCGAATATCGGTGCCCACTCGTGGCCGCCATCGGTGCTCTTCCACAAACCGCCCTGCGCCGCTGCCAGATAGAAGGTGTAGGGATCGCCGACCACGCCGGAGACACGGGTGATGCGGCCGCCGACGTTGGGGCCAATTAGGCGGTATTCGAGTCCTGTCTGTGGGGTGATGGGCTCGTCGACGCTTGGCTTAATGACGACCGGTCCATCGACAGCCGCCGCCGAGGTGACCCCACACAATCCCGCTAGCAGCCATCCCATCACTCTCATCGCCAACTCCGCCCAAGGATCAGCGCTGCACGCTAGCTGCCGTGGGGCGGAGACGCAATAGCCGGTGTGGGTTCTGTGTGGTGTGGAGCTTTGGGCTCGTCATCGCCAAGGCCGCTGTGTCGCCTCGATCACCCTACCTCGTCATTGCGAACGCAGTGAAGCAATCTCGGACTAGCCAAGTTCCCCGTCGCCAGCCGGGATCGCCACGTCGCCGCGCGACTCGTCATGACGAGCGAGCAGCGCAACTAGCGATGGCGAGAAGGTGTCCGCCTCTTGTAATAGTCGATCCCGATAGGCAAAAACGCCCCATCACTTTCACTAACGCAAATGCGACTGGCTTGCATTTGCATCCACCTTCAGGGACTATTCGCGCTTGCTATCCATTGCCATGAAGGACATCCATGTCGTTTCTGTCTGTCGCCATTCAAGCGGCGCTCGCCGCCACGCCTGCGCCGATCAACTCGGTGGCGACAGCGGCCTACGATTCGGCCGATACGCTTCCTAGCGTCGTCGTCGAAGCCGAGGCCGAATCCGATCATTACGTGCAAGGTCCATTCTTGCCCGACGTGCAAGGCAGCAAGATCAATATCGGCAAGAAGACGACGGTGATCGATCTGGACGCGATTCCGCGCATCAGCGGCAGCAATTACCGCCTAGCCTTGATCCAAGCCCCGGGTTTGATACTGAGCGAGGAAAGTTCGCCCCTGCTCAGTATCGGCTACCGCGGGCTGGAGCCGCATCGCACCCAATACACGCAAGTGCTGGTCGACGGCATCCCCATTCACGCCGATCAGTTTGGCTATCCCGAGGCGTATTACGTGCCGCCACTCGATACGGTGGATCGCATCGAATTCATTCGCGGCGGTGCCTCATTGATGTACGGGCCACAGCCCGGTGGTGCGCTCAATTACGTCACGCATCGGCCGAGTTTTGAGCATACCTTTGGCGGCTCGACAATCAACACGTTTGGTGCCGACAGTACGTGGAACAACTTCACTTACGTCGATGGCACCAGTGGCCGCTTCGGCTACTACGTTTACTACAACCATCGCGAGACCGACGGCTTTCGCCAAGCCAACAGTGACGTCGATCTGGATGCAGGCTACGTCAAGTTGGCGCTGGATGCCGACGGCCCGCGGCGCTGGTTTCTCACCCTTGGCAGCTATCGTGAAGTACACGGGGAGCCGGGCGGCTTGAACCGCGCAACCGGCGCCAACGATCTCAATTTCGACCGCGATCCAGAGCAAAGCTCGCGCCTGCGCGATCGCTTCAAATTGGATCGCGATGCGGCCACCTTGACCTTGGAGCAGGATATCGAACAAGGCCAGTTCAGCGCGCGCGCGTGGGTGGTCGATTACACCCGTTTCAGCAACCGCGAACGTGGCGGCGGCTTCGGTACACGTCCGACGGGCGCTACCGCCAATAGCTTCGACACTGAATCCCAAGAGTTCGACACTTGGGGCGTCGATACGCGCCTTCGTCGCAATTGGGGTGGTGATGACCAGCACGCCCTGAGTGTGGGAGCGCAGTATTTCCGCACCGATTCCCCGCGCACCGACGCCCGTGATGGGGTGTTGCGCATTGCCTCACAGCGCGACATCGAATACCTGCCGGTTTACGCCGAGAGTCTGTTTCGCTTCGGCAAGTTCAGCATCACGCCCGGTGTGCGCATTGAAAACGTCAAGCAAACAGTCACCGCCAACTTCGTGACTCCGGTTGCCGCGCCGCGCACACGCGAGATCGATGAATCGGTCGCTTTGTACGGCATCGGCAGCAGTTGGGACTTCAGCCCCGCCGTGCGCGGCTACTTCAATTACTCACAGAGCTACCGGCCCGCTGTCTTCGTCGAAGCCGTGCCCAACAGCACCGCCACGGTCGTCGCCGGTGACCTTGAAGAAGGCAGCTCGTGGCAGTCGGACCTCGGTGTGCGCGCGCAACTCGACAGTGGTCTGGTGTTCGACACCAGCGTTTTCTTGAGCAAGTTTGAAGACAAGATTGGCGGTGCCGGCACGGCGGCCGACCCGGTCCGCAACATCGGCGAGATCGAATACCGCGGCTTGGAAGTCGCTGGCCAGTACGACGTGTTGAACGCAGGCAGCGATGCGGATGCGCCGCAACTCAACCTGCTGCTGAACTTCACCATTCTGGATGCCGAGATCACCCGCGACTCGAACCCGGTGCGGGTCGGCAATGCGCCCCAATACGCGCCGGACTATGTGGTGCGCACTGGCTTGGTATTTCGTCAAGGCGAACGCCGCAAGCTGGCCTTGCTGGGCACATTCGTCGACGAGAGCTTTGCCGATGACGCCAATACAGCGACTCGCTTCATGCCCTCGTATGAGGTGTGGGACCTGACCGGAGAGTGGCAGCTAGGCACGTCGCGTTTCACCGCGCTTGGCGGTATCACCAACCTGTTGGATGAGAAGTACACGGCACGCATTCGCAACGACGGCATTGATCCCGCGGCGGGACGCACGTGGTATGCGGGGTTGCAGTTGGATTTCTAGGTTCTGCTGACTTCGCCAAACAGCGCGCCTTGAGCCTCTTCTTCAAAGCGCTCCACAAAGTTGCCTAGCCCCACACCAACCAATCGATAGCGGGTACTGGCGTCCTGCCCTACCCGCTCGCACAGGGCCAGCGCGCGCTCAACCAAGGCCTCCGCCGAATGCGGAGGCTCTGCTGGTGTGTGGCTGCGGGTGAGCAAGTGAAAGTCGCCAGTTTTCAGTTTCAGCACCACAGTGCGACCAAATCTCCGAGTCTCCTTCTCTGCTGATCTCCAGGTGCGCCCGGCAAGGCTGCGGATATGTGGCTCCAATTCATCCAACGGCAAATCCTCAGGAAACGTGTCTTCTGACGAGATCGACCGTGTGGGTTGGTCGGGCTCCACCGCGCGCTCGTCGATACCCAATGACAACTCATGCAATCGCGCGCCCCAGCGGCCGAAGCGCGCCTCCAACGTCGCCCGCCCCAGCGCGCGCAAATCGCCAACGCGATGCACACCAATATCTGCCAATTTGCCTGCCATGACCTTGCCAACGCCCGGCACCACGCCGACGGCGAGTTCGGTCAAGAAGTCGAGCACGGCGTCGGGACGAATCACGAACAAGCCATCGGGCTTGCGCCAATCGGACGCAATCTTGGCGAGAAACTTGTTCGGTGCGACGCCGGCCGAAGCGGTCAAAGCCGTTTCCTCACGAATCTGCGCGCGGATCGCAGTCGCCACCGCCGTCGCACTGCCTAAGCCACCGCGGTCAAACGTCACGTCCAGATAGGCCTCGTCAAGCGACAACGGCTCAATCAAGTCAGTATGCCGGGCAAAAATCGCGCGCACTTGCTGCGAAGCTGCGCGGTAACGGGCGAAATCCGGTGGCACGAACACCGCGTGCGGACACAAACGCTCGGCGCGTATCGCCGGCATTGCCGAACGCACCCCAAACTTGCGCGCCTCATACGACGCGGCACACACGACCGAGCGTGCGCCGCGCCATGCGACCACCACGGGCCGCCCGCGCAAGCTGGAGTCATCACGCTGTTCAACCGACGCGTAAAACGCATCCATATCAATGTGGACGATCTTGCGCATGCTCCCAATCGAGCCGAAACCGGCGATCATTGTCGCTCGCGACAGCCAGCGCGCCACGTTCATTTTGCATGCAGGCGAAAACCGCTGTCATTGGCACCCCTTCCACACTCGAATCCACTTTATGCACGCACGCGTCGCCTTCACCGCCATGATCTTTACCGCCATTGTCGTTGCCTCGCCGTTGTCGGTAACCGCTGCTGAAGTGCTACCACCTGCCATCGCTGAGGTGCGCACTCAACTCGGCAAGCAAGACTTGGACGCCGCCATCGAAGCAGCCGAGCTCTCGCAGGAATCTTTGCCTGAGGATGCACGCACATGGTTCTGGTCGGGCCGGGCGTATGGCATGCAAGCGATGCAGGCCAACATTCTGATGAAGATGAAATGGGCTGGACGCTCGCTGGAGGCGTACGAGAAAGCGGTGGAGATGGACCCGACTCTTGCCGAAGCACGCTATGACTTGATGCAGTACTACCTGGTTGCACCGGGGATCGCCGGGGGTGACCGCGCCAAAGCCGACGAGCAAGCCGCCGAGTTGGCGCGTCAGGACTTGGTTTGGGGCAAGCTGGCAACGGCCGCGTTGGCGAGTGCGGACAAGAAGCCGGAAGCGGCCGAGGCGGCTCTGCGCGAAGCGGTGGCCGCTGCGCCGGACAGCCTGCGTGCACGCTTGGCACTTTCAGGAATGTTGCAAAGACGCGAGCGCTGGGACGACGTGCGCGAAGTTTGGCAGTCGCGTCTGGATCAAAATGCGGACGTCGCCATGGCTCGCTACCAGTTGGGTCGCGCATCGGCTTTGTCAGGTACGGAATTGGAAGCTGGCCTAAACCAGCTCGATGCGTTTCTTGCCGCTGGCGAAATTCCCGACAATCTATCGATGGGCGTGGCGCATTGGCGACGCGGACTGGTACTCGAAAAACTCGGCCGTCGCGAGGAAGCTATCAAAGCCCTTACCATCGCGGTCAGCGATCCGCTCGCCAGTACCGAGGCAGAAGGCGACCTCGAGCGTCTCGTCGAAGGAAGTTGACGCCCTCGCACGCTCGCATTTGACAGCGGCTGCAGCTTGAACCTTCCGGCAGCTGCGAGCGTGCAGGTGTTTACGTTGGACATTGGCGCTGGCCGGGCGGACGCGAAGCTCTACCGCGCAGCGCGCGCCGACGCGCCGTGCGTGCTGGTGTTCCCCGCCTTGGGCACGCCCGCACGACCGTATCAGCGACTTGCGCAGGCTCTGCAAGCTCGTGGCATCCATGCCTTGCTCGCCGACTGGCGAGGCATGGCGTCGAGTTCGGTTCGCGCCAAGCGTGGCGAGGACTGGAGCTACCTTGACTTGGTCGATGCTGAAGCCACGGCGATGATCTCTCTGGCGCGCCGCGAACTGCCATCGTCGGCGCTGCATGGATTGGGTCATTCGCTGGGTGGCCAAGTCGCCCTGCTGCACGCCGCGCGCCACCCGCAGAACACGCTTAGCAGCCTGATGTTGGTTGCAAGCGCTTCCCCGTACTTTCGCGCTTACCCCTTTCCGTACCGACTCATCGTTTTGGGATTTGCGTGGGTGGTTGCCGGCATGTCCACGACACTTGGGGTGTTTCGTGGAGACTGGTTGCGATTTGGGGGTACCCAAGGCGCAACGCTGATGCGCGAATGGTCGCGCTTCAATCGTAGCGGCCGTCTTTCAGGGCTGCGCGACCACGCCTGGGACGCCGAATCGGCATTGGCCGCAGTGCGGATACCGCTTTATGTGCTGACGATGCGTGGCGACAGTTTTGCGCCCCTGACTGCGGCCAAAGAGCTCGCTGCCAAAACGGCAGGGATCGCCAAGTTCGAACATCTTGAGCAACTTCCAAACGGACAGCCGCCGGGTCACTTTGGCTGGCTGAAGGCACCTGATCCTGTGGCTGATCGGGTGGCGGCTTGGTTGCGTGTGAAGGCGGAATAGAAACAAGTTGCGTTGCGGTTGCCGGGAGTGCTTCCCGCTCTAGAAACGGCTTGTGCCGATGTGCAGACCTCGACTTCTCCGAACCATCGGTTCGCGCACCTGTGAACGCCACGACGCAGCGCGTCGTGGCCGGGGTGCGGGCGGGGGTGAGGGTTCGGGCTTGCTTCGGGCTCGAATCAAGCCCAAGACAAGAGCCGATTGAACACCCGCATGGTTGAATTTCATCACTGGCCGGGCCCAAGTCGATGATCAAACTCTTGCGCAAGCTCGAACCCTCACCCCAACCCCTCTCCCGGGGGGAGAGGGGCTTTGAGCACTCAACTCAACTTCCCAACTGGCCGCTCTCACCTCTGAGAACTGAAGACCCAATCCTCCAAAACGCAGCAGGGGCGCCGAAGCGCCCCTGCTGTTTGATGCTATGACTAGAAGCTAGTCAGATGTTGCTTACGCCTGACGGCGGAACGCGACAGCCAGCAGGCCGAACACGCCGAGCAGGCTCAGCAGGGCCAGCATCGACCATGTCGACGACGACGGGATCGAGGTCGGCGGGACAGAGGTGGTGCCAGCAGGTGCATTGATCGTGAACACCAAAGGCGTCGAACCCGCACGTGTGCAGGTAACCGTACCGGCCGGGCTCTGAGCGTTCGCAGTCAACGTCACACCCACGCGAATGTCGGTCGGCTGACCCGTGGTGACGTTTTGCGCCACTGGACCCTGACCCGACGGCGTGGCCGGCGAAGCAGAGATTTGAACGGTGCCCGTCGACGTGCAGCTGACGGCGGTTGATCCCGCACCCGAGCCGCCCGTAGCGGACAGGTCAATCAGGCCAACGCCCTGCGAACCCGCCAGGCCAGCCGAAACCGTAATCGTCGAACCGGAAGCCGGGTTCGAGGTGACAGTCGGGTTCACGTTAGGCGCTGGGCAAGACAGCTGGAACGCGCGAGGAGCACCCGGAGCAACGGTATCGCCGTCGGTCTCGGTGCAGGTCAGCGTGGCCGCAGCATTGACGGTCGGGTAGTTGCAACCGACGACCAAATTCTGCGAACCCGAAGCGGCGAAGGTGAGGCTTGTCGGCGCAACGTTGAAGCTAGCCGCGCCCGCACCGGTGATGGCGCAACCGGTAAGGGTGGCCGAACCCGAAGTACCCGCCGCCGTGACCGCGATGTTCTGCGACGGAGCAGCAGTACCCGGAGTCACGCCGGCTGCAAAGGTAACCGTCGATCCGACGGCCGGGTTGTAGCTCAGCGTGCGTGGAACGGGTTGATTGGCGACGGTGACGCCGGACATTGGAGCCAACGTGCAAGCCTCGTTACCAGCGGCACCGTTCAGGCACTCAATTGCAAACACTGTGAAAGGAATCAACCCTTCAGGAGCTGCGCCGGCAATCGCCACCGAGAAGCTGCAATAGTTTGTGGCCGTGCTGGTCAACGGCGTACCACCACCCGACGGTGGAACCACGCGGATTCGGGTCGGGCTGACGACGAAGCACTGGGCCGAAGCCGAAGGAACTGGATTGGTGATAGTGATGTTGGTGTTGCTGAAATTGAAGCTCGCGTCCGTCTCTTGCGTAGCACCGTCGCCTGCAAACGAAACGTTAAGCGTAACGGTGGAACCTGGCGCACCACTCACTGCGGCTGTATACACACCTGCAGTTGCAGCAAACGGCATGCTCGCAAAAAGCGCAGCCGCCAAAATTTTCTTAGCTTGCATCGTCGTACTCCCCGAAATTAATTCAATCAACCAAAAGGCCGCCCGCGATGAAAACACGCGGGCGACCAAATTTCTAGCTAGTTAGTTGCGTGCCTACCTTACCATCTTAACTGAGGCTTCACACGGAACGACGCCTTTAACAGAAGAAGCACATTCCTTAAAGCCGACGGTAACAACTTCAGCGGGATTCCACGTCTTCGCAGAAGTCATCCGAATCGTGAAAAGGCATGTGTCCGTTGTTTTCGACTTTAGCGCCGAACCTGCGCCGCTCGGCGGCAGCGAACGGATTATGTTCTTCTCTGCCGACGCAACGCAGACTGAGCCTTTCTGCAGAACTTGCGTGTCGACCACCTCAAAACTTCCGTCGATGTTCAAGTCGATGTGGGCTTCCTCGATAGAACCATTGCCCCCAAAAGACGTCACGATCGTCAGTTTGTCGGAACCCTGCTTCTCGGCCCAAACCTCCCAATCGCCCGCCACTGCGGGTGCAATTGACGTAGCGAGCAGAGCTACAACCAGGCCCGACTTTGCGATAAAGCTATTCATTGTGATATTCCCTTGAAAGTTGGATCAGCTGCAGGTGCGCAGCACGCCGATAAGTGCTGTAACGCAGGCGCGATCACCTGCCGTGATATTTCCATCCTCATTGCAGTCAGGGCGATTGACTGCTGGAAGTGTTCCGCCAATTGCGGCCGTGATGGAGGCGCGATCACCGCCGGTGATGGATCCATTGTTATTGATGTCACCGCGGCACATCGGAGTCAGCGCGGTCGCTGGCGTTCCACCAACCTGGCGTGAGGCTTCGTACTCATCAATGGAGGTGCTGCCCGTACCGCCGCCGCTGGCGACATTGCCCAACTGCACGCGCTCAACCGTCAACGCACCGGTATTAATCGCGGTGATCGAGCCAGCGATGTCGGTGATGACTGCCGTCGGCGAAACCGAACGCGTATTGGCGGTGAAGCCTGGAGTACCCGACGCGTTGTAGGTGAAGGTCACTTCAACCCACTTGCCGTTGGTTGCCGTATTGGCAGCAGTCGACTGGGTGGTGCCGTTGACCAGAAAGCTGACGTTCTGGGTGGCCGGGTTGTGGGTTACTTGGATGACTTGGGTGCCAGCAACGTCGGCGCTGAATGCGCGGAAGACAACCGGGTTGGCACCAGTGATACCGGCGTAGAAAAACAAGCGAGCGATGTAAGGTGCGCCGCCGCCGCCTTCAGCCGCGTGACGAGTGGCTTCTTCGACCAAGCTCGCGCCCGCGCCGTTGACTGGGTTCAGGCCGCAGGCGCCCTGATAGATGCGCACGCCTTGGGCAGGGCCACCGGCGACCGGAGCACCGGTCACGGTCGACCACGCAGTGGTGTTGCACTGGGCCTGTGCAGGCTGCCATGCGATGGCGGCGAGACCGGCCAGCGATGCGAGGCCAATATTGATGACGCGGGATGTCGAGACCATGGTGATTTCCTTGTGCTTACTAAAGCTGGCTGACTAAAACTGGCTGACGAAAGCTGGATTCTGGCGAGGGAAACTGGCGGGAGAAACTATCAAGATTGGTGCGAGCAAAAGCGCTTGATGGTGTGGTTGCGCCCGATACTAGACGCGCTCAACCCCCACGGTTCTGCCGCGCAACGCCTGTGAAGCATTGCACGTGGTTAGGTGTACGTTCAAGTTGGAAGAATCGTCCCACTTGGATTTGATTGATTTGCTATGCGCGGAAGGTTGGCTTTCGGGCGCTTGCGTCGGGCGCAACAAGGCGAGTGCTGTCGCGGGTGTAGTTCGTTTTGCATTGAACAGCAGCCGAGCAAGTTCGCGCGC
>JANNWF010000022.1:0-2996 GCA_031408455.1 Pseudoxanthomonas sp.
ATCCCCTCCCGCTACCGCCACCTCGCCGTCGTCCACCTGCGCTACGCCCGCTGGGACCTGAGTCGGGTCGAGCTGGTCGAACCGCGCAGCGGCACCGTGCTGTGTCCGGTCAGCCCGCTCGACAAGTCCGCCAATGCCGACCGTTGCCGTGTTCGATTGCGGCGATCTTTGGCTTTATATTACCGCTGCGGGGCGCTGAAACTGGCCCGCGCAGTGGGCGGGAAAAGACAGTCTCCATTGGCGCAAATCAGCCGCCTAGTACGTCGAACGCATACACGGGAGCGTCAACTCATGCCAAGTTTGCTGCGTAACGTGCTCGCTGTCGTTGCCGGACTCGTGTTGGGGAGTTGCGCCAATATGGCCCTCGTCGTTCTTAGTCCAACGCTAATTCCGCCACCGGCGGGGGTGGATGTCAGCAACCCGGAGAGCTTGAGCAGGGCGATCCACCTCTTTGAGCCTAGGCATTTCGTCATGCCGTTCTTGGCGCACGCGGTTGGAACCTTTGTCGGAGCGCTGGTTGCTTATCTAATCGCCGCCAGCCGAAAGCTGGTATTTGCCTATGTCATCGGCGCATTTTTTCTCTGTGGCGGGGTGGCGGCGAGTTTCATCATCCCGGCCCCAATCGAGTTTATTGCACTTGATCTGCTGGTTGCCTATTTACCAATGGCTTGGTTTGGCGCTTGGGTGGGGGGGCGGCTGCAGCGGGCGGAGCGGTCAACCAGTGCTGATTAGGCTGGAACTCGTAGTCGGTTGACCGTCTTCGGCCATCCGAGTGTGAATCGTGCCAATTCCGGGCAGTTGACTGGTCGGGCACCCTTGACGACTTGCACATTCAATCCACAGGCTGATGAGGCGCATGAACGGACGCTATAGCGTTGGGTCGAGGTCGGATTCACCAGTCATGGGAAGCTGGCGAAGCGCATGGCTTTTTTGGGCTGGTTCGCTCGCTTGTATCGGTTCGCTGCTTCACCTTGCGGTGCCAGCGGGCGGGCCAACGTGTACGTGTTTCTGGGCGCGCCTCCCGGATTGGTTGCGATGGTTGAGGCTGGCTCGCTGCGGCCGATGCTGACTTGTTTCGCGATCGCCGCGGTACTGCTGGTGGTGGCCCTGTATGCGTTCTCAGGCTTGGGCTTGATCCGGCGTCTTCCGTTACTTCGACTTGGACTAGCGACCATTGGCGTCGGCTTGGTCGTTCGCGGCCTTGGTTTCATTCCGATGGCGATCTGGAATCCGCAGTTGCTCGCTGGTCTGTGCGGCCGCTGCGAGGGAGTCAATCTATTCCTCGTGGTTACCTCTGGTTTATGCTTGTTTGCTGGCTTGGGGTATTTATTTGCCGCCCCGCGTCCTGGTTAACCGCCCGAATCATACTGCTGAATAATATTGGAATTTGGCAATGGTGATGACCAGGGTGGCTATTCGAGACGCAACTAGCAGCGATTTGCCTGCCATCTGCGCGCTCAATAGATCAGAAGTCGAATACACCAGTGAGCTGGACTTGGATCGGCTGATTGAGCTGGAGCGTCTCGCCTGTTATCACAAAGTCGCCTATGTGGATGGAAACGTTGCCGGCTTTCTGTTGGCAATGGATAGTGACGCCGCCTATGTCAATGTCAATTTTCAGTGGTTTTCGAAAAAATATCCGCGCTATCTGTATATCGACCGCATTGTGGTATCCAAAGAGTCCCGTGGCCTCAGTCTGGGTTCGGCACTTTATCGAAATTTGTTTGAGTTCGCCAACAATAATAATTACGCGGTGGTGACTTGCGAATACAACATAGTTCCGCCCAATGAACCTTCGCGCGTGTTCCACAACAAATTTGGCTTTCGCGAGCAAGGAACGCAGTGGCTGGCGAATGGCAGCAAGTGCGTTTCTTTGCAGGCAGCCGAATGCCCAAGCCGAATCAATGACCGCAAGGTGTAGCCAAGCGCGGGTGGCTTCACCGGGGGCGCAACCGTTGCTCTTGCTCCATCCCCGGACCCTCTGACGCCGAAGTGTCGTTTTGATGTCACGTTTGCATCCAAGGCCAGACTCAGTGTCAGCGCTGTTTGCAGTGGAGAAATTGATGAAGATTTTGTTGGTGATTGTGGCCTGGTGCTTGCTATTCGTATTGGCTTGGCCGCTGGCCTTGTTAGTGTTAGTCGTTTGGCCATTTGTTTGGCTGTTGTCGCTGCCTTTTAGGGCGATTGGTATTGCGCTTGATGGTGTCTTAGCGCTGCTGCGGGCCGTGCTGTTTCTGCCGGCTCGATTGTTGGGATACCGCGACTCACCAGCGTATCGGTAAACGCTTGGGCGACCCACGAGTCTGGCGCGGGGATGGCGATCATGTAAGCGGTGAATTTGCAGCCACCGTCGCGCCGATCAGTTGCTTCCGTTTGAAGCGGCGGTTGGGCTGGTCGCCCACGGCCGCTCGATGGTGGCCTTCACCGCACTGACGCCGGGCAAGGCGCGCAGTTCGCCCAACAGAATAGGTTCGACGCGGACACCGAAGCGGCCGTTGATGTCGATACGGCCAACGCCGTGAGCGGTGACGACTTGCAGCCTTAATGCGGTATTGCCGGGACGGTGCTGCTCCAGCAGCGCTTCGAGGGCTCGCAGTGAACCGGTCACGCGCGTATCAATTTCCAGGCTCACGCTGCGCGCCTGCTCGGCGCACACCGTGCTGAAATCCCAACAGCGTTTGGCACGCAGGCTGTAGCCACCGGAGAAGTCGTCCTCGCGCAAGGCGCCCTCAATCAGCAAGATGCGATCACGAGTCAACAGCGCGGCAAACTCGCCGAAGCTCTCGTTGAAGAACGCGACTTCGACCCGGCCGCGGCCATCTTCGAGTTGCACGAAGGCCTGCGTCTCGCCGCGCCGGCGAACCGCCATCACCAACCCGGCGACCACCATCTGCGCCTCGCCGCGGCGGTCGCGGCGTTGATCAAAAAGGGTGTCCAATCCAGACAAGTCGAAACCAACCAAGCCTTGCAATTCTTCGCGCCAAGGGTCGACCGGG
>JANNWF010000023.1:0-1588 GCA_031408455.1 Pseudoxanthomonas sp.
CGCCGCCCATCTGGATGGTGTGCGCGAAGCCGAGGCCGTCGGTTGGGAGGTGGTGTTGGCTGCTGCGGTGGCGCGGTTGCGCTCCAGGGCGATTTGCTCTTGTGCCAGCTGCCGTAAGCGATCCTCAGACAGATACGAAAACTGATTGCGCAGGCCTATCAGCCGGCGCTCGGTTTCGTCGTACTGCGCATTTTGTTGGCGGGTTGCTTCGGTCAGCTGGTTGAACGCTTCCTGCTGCTTGACCAGTTCCAGCGTGAGGCGATCGACACCGCCGGTACTGCGTCCGGCGACTTGCTGTGATTGCGCGATCACTAGATCGCGATAGGCTTGCGAGACACCATCCAATTGCGTTGACACTGATCGGGCCTCGCGGCCGGCAACCAGCAAACTGTCGGCCAAGTCGTAGGAGGCAACTCCGGCGATGCCTGCGGCCTTGCCGAGTCCGTCCACCGATTCGGCGGCCTCTCCCGCGCTCTGTGCCACGCCTTCCAGTGCGTCGCTTGCTTGCTTCGCTGCGTCGGCGGTCGCGTTGCCAGCGACCTTGCCAGCCAGCCCAAGGCGTTCCAGTGCGCCGGTCGCGTCGACGGTGGCGGCCAGTGTCCGCAGCTGCGCCTCTACCGTGCGCCGAGCGCCCTCGCCGGCATTCTCGGCGGCTTTTAGTGCGGCCTGTGCGTAGCGCTCGAATGCGGCTCTTGCATCCTCGGTCGTGGCCTTGCCGCTCCTTGCGGCTTCGCTGATTACGTCAAATGCGTTGCGTGCGCTTGTGGCCAGCTCGTCAAGTGAATCTTGGCTCTGGACGCCCAGCACGCGGTAGGCGGCGGCGAGCTGATCGGCTTCACGCTTGGCGGCTTGCTGCTCAGCGGTGAGTACCTGCGTCTTCGTCGCTGTATCGGTCTGCGTGTCGCCCAGCCTGGCCGTTGATTCCGTCGCGCGGTCGGTGGCCTTGGCGTTTTCATCCTGCGCAGTGGCCAGCTCTTTTGTTTTCACGGCGGTCGCTGCGGTTGCCTCGCCCGTCTCCGTCACGGCTGCGATCACTTCATTGAAATTCGCCACCGAGCGTTTAGCAAATTCCTCAGTGACACCGATCAGGCCAGTCCCAACTTCCTGAAATTTTTCGCCCGCCTCCACCATGTCCACACCGATGACGCGGGAGAGAGCGCCCAGCCCGGTGGTGAAAGCAGCCAGCTTAGTGAAGGCCCCGGCGACGGTGGCAACCTGCGACGCAATGGTGGTGAGGATGGCGGAAACGCCAAACACCACAGCCTGTAGCGAATCGACTGCTATGCCGATTCCGGCGATGCCAAGCTTCAATCCACTGACGACTTCTTTCACGTCGGAGGCGAAGGTACCGATGCTGTTGGCAGAGTCCTCCGCGAAGTCGGCAATGTCACCAGCAAGCGCATCCCAATCGACCGATTGGGCAAAGTCTGACGCGGCAGTGGCGGCAGTGTTGAATGCGGTTACCAGCGCGCCTTGTAGCTTGGCGAATGCGTCCGATTCCGTGAACGCCCGGATGGCAGCGGCCAACTTGTCCAG
Source organism: Pseudoxanthomonas sp. (assembly GCA_031408455.1). Taxonomy (GTDB): domain Bacteria; phylum Pseudomonadota; class Gammaproteobacteria; order Xanthomonadales; family Xanthomonadaceae; genus JANNWF01. The sequence goes on from JANNWF010000023.1 coordinate 1,537, forward strand.
CTCATTGCCCAGCGGCTCAAGTAGCGGTTCGGCGAGCTTGCGGCGGGCGTCG
>JANNWF010000024.1:0-18521 GCA_031408455.1 Pseudoxanthomonas sp.
CCTGCGCTGCTCGCCGGTCTCGGGCCGGCGCGACCGAGCGTAGCGAAGGCGGCCGCGAAGCGGCAAGCTCGCACATCCATGTGCTCAAACATGCGCGCCTTTCCCCCGAGCCCGGCTCCGCTGCTCGGCGCGATGACGGGATTCAAGGTCAAGAGCCGGAGCAACCGCAACCGCAACCGCAACCGCAACCGCAACCGCAACCGCAACCGCAACCGCAACCGCAACCGCTACATCAACAGTAGTATCAAGGACGCCAGAAGAGAAGCAGTAACCGCGGCCAACTTTCACGCTGCGCGCTTTTTGCTCTAGATCTTGGGGTCCCCTATGTGGCGGCGGCGGTTGGGAGATCAGGCCCGGAACGGGGTGCGCGCATGGATGCGCGTGCGTTTTTGCCAGTACATGGATGTACTGTCAAAAACCCCTCCCGACTGCCGCGAACTCGCGGCTTCATCGCGAGCGCCGCATCGGGGTCGCCTTCTCTTTGGTTACTTTCTCTTGGCGAAGCAAGAGAAAGTGACTCGGCTGCCGCCGAGGCAGACGAAACCCTGCGACGAATTAGAAGACTGCGAGAGAAGCGAAAATCCGGATTCCGTCCTACGGCGGAATAGCGGGACCGGCATCCCACCAAGGCCGAAGGGAAGCCCCCTAATCCTCGCAAGCCGGCGTCCCATCCGCCTTCGTCAAACGCACAATCACCTCACTCCCACTGGTCCACCCCGATTCACGCGCCGTCCACTGCGCGCGACCGGTGCCGCAGGTGTCAAAGGACAGGGTGAGGTCGCCCCAGTCGATGCGCTGCACATCGGCGGGTCGGAAGGCGCTGCCGAAACGGGCGCCGCGGGTGCGTTGCATGGCGAAGGTGACGCGGCGGGCCGCCGGGTCGAATAGGCCGGTACCGACCAACCACGCTGGCTTGCCTTGCGGATCAAAGGTGTACCAGCCGACTACCGCGCGACGGTCGCTGCCGATCTGCAGCAGCCAACCGTCGCCGGCGCCGGAGGCGCGATACCAGCTGCCGGCGTAGCTGCTGCTGGGTTCTGGCAAGGGCGGGATGCCGACTTCGGTGCACAGCGGATAGGTCACCGCGTTTTGTGTCAGCTGGATCAGCACGCGCTCGCCACTGCCGTAGGCACTGGAACCTTGAAAACGCAGGCGCAGCTGACCCGCCGGCAACGCTTGGCCGGGCGCGGGGGCTAGATCGCAACCACCAAACGCCAGGGTCAGCTCGCCGAAGCGCAGGGTTTCGATGTCGGCCGGATCGAAATTGCCAAAGCGTGCGCCGCGGTATTCGAAGGCTTCGGCGACGTGAATTCCATCGGCGGTGACTCGGCCCAAGCCAACGATCCAGCGTTGTTCGCCGTCACCACCGACGGGCGGATAGGTATACCAACTGACGATTGCATCGCGACCGCCGTTGATGATTTCGATCAGCAGACCTTCGCCGTCGAACTGTGGATCGAACCAGCTGCCGCTGTGGCGCGAAGAAATTGGCCGCGGCTCAAGTCCGCGCGGCCGGATGCGTTGGTCCAACGAGGACAAGGTAATGCTCGGATCGTAGCCGCAGCGGTCGCCGCTGAGGCCAGCTCGCGCCAAACAGTTCGTGCGCAAGCTGGCGGCGTCGGGTTGCGGCCCACCGTCGATCCAATTGCGCAAGGATTCAAAGCCCGCCAGCAGTTCAGCGCCGGAGAAATCACAATGCGCGGGCGCGCTCTGGCGGATCACGGCAATGCTCAAGCGCTCGCGCGGAATCGCCAGATCGCTGAGCACTTCCACGTGCTCGGGAATTACCAGCTCATCACGACTGGTAGGTATCACCAGCAAGCGGGCGTTGCCGAACGGACCGCGCAAGTTGGATGAAGCTCGCAGTTTTGCGGCGGCGATGGGATCGCCGGTCACCCGCAGCACGCGCGCGTTGATGGCCGGATCACCGTAATCGACGAAGCGATTGTCGAACGCATTGAAGCCCGCCAACTTGTCCGGCCCTTGGATCAAGTCGGCCAGCGGATAGATGGCATAGGCGATGTTGGTCAACAGAAAATCGTCGCTGGTTATCCCCAGCAGCGCCTTCAATTGCGCGCGTCGTTGCAGCTGGGCCGAGGTATCAAAAATACTGGGCTGATAGAAGCCCATGCATTGGCGCACGCGATTGGCGATGGGCAGCACGCTCTCCAGGGTGGCGCCGTCGGGGAGATCGCCCAGATTGGTCGGAATGGCGGAATAGTCGAGCACCCACGGTAGCGCGGCGCTGCCTGCGGGCAGAGGGTCGGAGCCGCAAACGGCATCAAACAACAGCCGCGTATCCACCGCAAAATCCCAGCTGCGCGCGCCCGCCAGTGGTGGACACAAGGCCAACACACCGCCTACTGGCTCGCCCGCGGCGCTGTAGGTTTCCGCGGTCTTCATGCTGACCAAGCCACCGAGCGAGCCGCCGAACAAAATGATCTCGCCGGGATTGCCGGCGCGTCGACGGAACTCGGCCAGCAAGGCGCGTTGCTCGCGCTCGATATCGAACAAGGCCCAGCCGCGACTGCTGTAGCTGGCCGCCGCCAAGGCATAGCCGCGCCCCATGAAGTAGCCGCGCGACTCCGAATTGGGGGCGGTCTCGACTTGCAAGAGCGGGCCCGGGAAACGCATCGAAAAGCCATGGCTGTAGACGATTAGCCGCCCACCGGGCTGCCAGCCGTCGGGCACGTCGATGGCGTAGCGGCCGGTGGCACCGGGCAAGTCGCCTTCAAAGCGCTGCGCAGCGGTGACTGGCAATACGATGAAAGCCAGAGCGAGAAACATCCAACGCGAAATAGGCATGTCGATAGGGTAGCCGGCTGGCGAAGCGAGCACCTGAATCTAAGCGTTTTCGGTGATCTCGGCGCGACATGACCGACTGACTGCTAGGCTGCGGGTCGTCGGCACGAATGGGCGGCGCTAGGTGAAAGGCTGGCTAAGCAGCGCATGCGCGGGGTGGTTGCCGGAGGCCTGCTTGGCCTGCGGTGAAGCAAGCTCCTGCGGGCCACTGTGTGCTGAATGTCGTGACGCATTGCCTTGGAATCGCTGTGCCTGCCCGCGCTGCGCGTTGCCATTGCCGGCCCCCGCTCCCATGTGCGGTCGCTGCGTGCGGCGTGCGCCGCCGCAATCGCTGACCGTTGCTCCGCTTCGCTATGCGGAGCCCATCGACCGCTTGGTCAGCCAATTCAAGTTCGCTCAGCAGTTAGCAGCGGGGCGCGCCTTGGTTGAGTTCATGCAAAACGCGGCGGGTGTGACGGAGTTGTTGGTGGGCGTGAGTCTGGCGGTGCCGATCCCCCTGCACCGCACACGCTTGCGCGAGCGTGGCTACAACCAAGCTCTCGAACTGCTGCGCCCGCTGCTTCGCACTACCGCTATCCCGCTAGCGCTGACGGCATTGATTCGGCATCGGCCCACCTTGCCGCAGACGGGGCTGGATGCACCCAGCCGTCGACGCAACCTGCGGCGCGCATTCAGTGCCGATCCAGCGCACGTGGCGGGTCACTGCGTACTGCTGATGGACGATGTCATCACCACCGGCACCACGGTCGCCGAGGCCGCACGCACCCTGTTGCAAGCCGGTGCGCGCGAGGTCCGAGTGCTGGCCGCGGCGCGGGTGGCGCGCGGCTGACGACGTTGGCAGACGACCAGCGAGTCGCAGGCTCAACGCCATGCATAGCCCAAGGCAATGCCGAAAAACACCAGCATGCCCAGCCAATGGTTGTTGCGAAAAGCGGCAAAGCAACCCTCGCGTGAACGCGTGCGCGCCAGCCAGAACTGCCAGCCAATGAGTCCAGCCGCCGCGATCAGGGCAATGAAGTAGATCGCACCCAGCTCAGCGCGCAGCCCAAGCAAACTCAGCGCGACCAATACACTGGCGTAGAGCACTGCTTGCATCACCAGGTCGAGTTCACCAAACAGAATCGCAGTCGAGCGCGCGCCCATGCGGATATCGTCGTCGCGATCCACCATCGCGTACCACGTGTCGTAGGCCGTCGCCCACAGCACGGTGGCAACAAACGCCAACCAAGCCAGTGCCGGCACCTCGTCTTGCACCGCTGCAAACGCCATCGGAATCGCCCAGCCAAACGCGATCCCCAGATACACCTGCGGGAACCACGTATAGCGCTTCAGATACGGGTAACTGCCGGCTAACAAGACACCGATCACACTGAGTTGCACGGTCAGCCAGTTGCACAGCAAAACCAAGCCAAAGGCGATCGCACACAGGATCGCGAACAGCAGCAGCGCTTCGCGCGCACTGACTTCACCGCTGGCTAACGGCCGCGCACGGGTGCGCTCCACATGCGGATCCAGCCAACGGTCGGCGTAGTCGTTGATGATGCAACCCGCCGCGCGCATCAGCCAAACACCCGCAGTGAAGATGACCAGAATCGTGAGCGATGGCGTCCCTTCCGCCGCCAGCCACAATCCCCACCAGGTCGGCCACAACAGCAACAACCAACCGATCGGACGGTCGCCGCGCACGAGTCGCCAATACGCATTCACACGAGCCCGCACCGCTGGCGAGAGCCGCCTCTCGATGTGCCTCTGCAATGTAGGGAAGCGGCTCGAAGGCGTGGTGTTCATGGGGTGAGGGTAGCGGGTGGGGTGGATTGGCGTCATCTGTCGAGGTTGGGCACGCGGTTGGCATGCTGCGATCGCGGCGCGATGTGCGGCTTCGGCCGTCGTGGCGTTCGTCATTCCGGCGGAGTCTGGAACGACGAGCAAAGTGCTGGATTGCGGCCTTCGCCGGAATGAAAACCAGGGTCGCCCGAAGGAGGCTCAAAAGCGGCTCGACGCCGCATCCGTCACACCCACCCCGCTCCCTCGTCAGCCAAACAACGTCGTACCCGTAAGCGACCAAACAAGGAGCACCCCCATGAGCGCAGGTCAAGGCAGCAGTGGCAATGTGATTGCCGCGCTGTGTAGTTTTTTCATCCCTGGGCTTGGCCAATTGGTGCAAGGCCGGATGCTGATGGCGTTGCTGCACTTCGTGTTGGCGAGCTTGCTGTGGCTGATCATGCTCGGCTGGATCGTCCATTTGTGGTCGATCATTGATGCGGCGATGTTCAAGCCGCGCGGCTGATTCGTTCCCGCGCACATGGCGCTGCGCCGCCGCGTGGTGCGCCGCCCGAGTCGCTAGCCGCGCGCCCGCATCCACGCTGCCAAGGCCTCACCGGACATTGGGCGGGCAAACAAAAAGCCTTGCGCTTCGTCGCAATCGAGCGAACGCAAGCGCTGGGCGACTTCTTCGGTTTCAACGCCTTCTGCAATCACCCGCAAGCCCAAGGAGTGGCCGAGCCCAACGATGGCCTGTGACAGCCGTTCCAACGGTCGGTCGTTGAGCAATTCGAGGACAAAACTGCGGTCGATTTTTAGATGTTTGACCGGAAACCGATGCAAGTAATGCAAGTTGGAAAATCCGGTACCAAAATCATCCACCGACAAGCCAATGCCGTGTGCTTCAAACAATGCAAAAGCGCGCCGCAATGATTCACTGTCACGCATCAACGCGGACTCGGTCAGTTCCAACTCTAGGCGTGCAGGCGGCCATCCTACGGCTTCGCAGGCGTCTAGCACGCTGGCCGCGAACTCCGGATCGCGCAGCTGGATGGCCGATACATTGACCGCCATGCGATCAAATTTGATGCCGGCTGCGGCCCACTCGCTGGCCTGCTTGCAGGCTTGTCTGAGCACCCAGCGACCGATGGGAATGATCTCGCCGCTGTCCTCGGCAATCGGAATGAATTCGGTGGGCGTACTGGATTCACCATCCGGGCGCGGCCAGCGCAGCAGCGCCTCGATTCCACGCACGTGGCCATCGCGCAAATCGATGGTTGGCTGATAGACCAAGCGCAATTCGTGCTTGCCCAGCGCCTGTTTCAGTTCGCGCTCCAACACCACCCGCCGCTGCATGCGATTGAAGTAGGCGTCGTTGTAGTACTGGAAGTTATTGCGGCCCGCCTCTTTGGCCGCGTACATCGCCGTATCGGCGGCACGCAACAAGGACTCAAAGGTAGAGGTATCGGCGCCCAACACGGCGATGCCAATGCTGCAGCCCACCTGGGCTTCGCTGCCGGACAGCTTGACCGGTTGTCCCACCGCTTCGATGATCTTCGCCGCCACCCTGCCAGCGGCTTCCGGCTTGGCGATGTCGCGCAGCAAGACCAAAAACTCGTCACCACTTTGCCGCGCGACGATGTCGCCGGTGCGCACCACCGCGCGTATCCGCCCGGCCACGTCCAACAGCAACTGGTCGCCGGCCTCGTGACCGAGCGTGTCATTGACCAGCTTGAAGCGATCCAGATCGAGAAACAGCAGGGCCAGCCCAGCATTGCTGGTCATGGCTTGAGTAATTGCACGCGTCGCCATCTCGCGAAACTGAAAGCGATTCGGCAGCCCGGTCAGGGTGTCGTAGTGAGCCAATTGTTCGATGCGCTCGCTGGCCTCACGCTCAGCGGTGATGTCGCGGGTGTGGCCGGTGATTCGAAACGGCTTGCCATCCCGTCGCTCAAGCTGACCGTGAATGTGCAGCCAGACGCGCTCTTCATCGGGAGTAATGAACTGCACCTCGATGGTTTCTTCGTCGCGTTCTCCCGACACTACGCGCGCCACCGCCGCTTCAAATATCTCCCGCGAGCGGCCCTCGTACATGTGCTTGGTGGAACTCACCGACACCGGCGTGCCGAGCGGAATGCCGTGGATGCGGTAGTTCTCGTCCGTCCAATCCAACTCACCGGTGAGGATGTTGTATTCCCAGCCACCGATGCGACCAATCCTGGCGATGCGGTCGAGCAACGCATTGCGCCGACCAGCCACTTCCTCGGCACGGCGTTGTTCGGTGACGTCCTGCAACAAGCCGAAAATTCGATCCACTTTGCCGGTTGGATCACGTAACGCCTCGCCCCGCGCCACCACCCGGCGGCGAACGCCATTGGGACGCTGGATATCAAACTCCTGCTCATATGGCTCGCCGCATTCAATCGCGGTTCGGACGCCATCGCGGAGGCGATGGCGGGCAATTCGGTCCACCACAAAACGACCGAGATCGCCGTTGCGCAAGTCGCTGTCAGCAGCGTTTAGTCCAAAGATCTTCTGCGCACCGTTGGACATCCAGAACCGATCGCGATCAACCCGCCAGATCCACACGCCCATGCTGCCCATGTGCTGGGCACGATCCAGCAGCACTTCTCGCTCGTCAGGATTCAACCCGGCATCGTCGCTGGCGGCGCAGGAAAGTGAAAAACCGAGCAACTCGCTACTGGCATCGCGGACCGCGATCAGAATCAGGTGTTGACCCGGCAAGGCCTCGTCGGTGGTCCACGAGTGCTGCGCGGGTGTCGCTGCCAGCATCTGCATCGCGGACAGCAGGCGCGGCTCACACGCGCCCCACAGCACCGCTTCGCGCAATGCCTGCGCGCTGCTGTTCTGCCGCAGCAGCGTCCCGTCTGCCGCGAACACCATCAGTGCGTCGCGCAGCGGGTGTTGCAACAGACTGGCGAGCAAATCGCGCGGCATACGGAAAGTGAAGAGAAGGCGATTGACGCAGATTACCCGCAAAGGGGGTTCATCGGGATAGGCTTTGTCCGCAGGCTCGTCGCGACGGGCATTTCTCTTTCCAGGAAGCCAACCAACATGCAAAACCTGCTCATAGCGGGCGCCAACCGTGGCATAGGATTGGCCCTTACCAAAGTGCACGCTGGCCGCGGTGATCACGTGATCGCGGCCTGCCGGCAAAGCTCGAATCAGCTGCGCGATCTAGCGCATCGATCCACGGCCGCACCCGGCTCCGGGGTGCGCATTGAGGTAGGCGTCGAAGTGACCCAGGCCGCGGCGCTGGCCGCGCTGGCGGCGCGCTTGCACGGCTGCGTGCTGGATCGCTTGGTGGTTTGCGCCGGCGTGCTGTCGCGGGAGTCCATCGACAACTTGGACGATGACGCCGGCGAGCAGATTCGCCGCCAGTTTGAAGTCAACGCCTTGGCACCGCTGCGAGTGGTTGCAAGCTTGCTGCCACGCTTGGCCGAAGGCTCAAAGGTCGGCATATTGACCAGCCGCATGGGCTCGATGGGTGACAACAGCTCGGGCGGTTACTACGGATATCGCATGTCCAAAGCCGCCGTCAACGCTGCCGGCCGCTCACTCGCACATGATTTGGCACCGCGCGGCATTGCCGTGTATCTGCTGCACCCAGGCTTCGTCCGCACCGAAATGACCGCCGGCAATGGCGACGTCTCCGCCGAACAATCCGCAGCCAGCTTGGCCAACCGGATGGACGAACTCAGTCTTGCGGATAGCGGCGGGTTTTGGCATGCGACTGGGCAGGAGTTGCCTTGGTGATTGTTTCTAAAGAGCGGGGTTGGGGGCTGGGGACTGGGGGCTGGGGTGGCGGCTTGTGATTTTCGCTACAGGTTCCGCTAGCCTTGTCGCTGCTCCCCAGCCCCCAGCCCCAGCCCCGCTCCATCCCAGAAAGGAAGTCCCATGGCCCGTTACGTCGATGGTTTCGTATTGCCGGTCCCGCTAGCCAATATGCCGGCTTACAAGAAAATGGCGCGGCTGGCTGGCAAGGTGTGGAAGGAGCATGGCGCGTTGGAATACGTCGAGTGCATCGCCGACGACGTCAAGCCCGGCAAGCTCACCTCGTTTCCGCAAAGCGTCAAGCTGAAGGAAGGCGAAGTCGTGGTGTTTTCCTACATCGTCTATCCCTCGCGCAAGGCGCGCGACACGATCAACGCCAAAGTCATGAGCGATCCACGCCTGGCACCGATGATGAATCCCAAGTCCATGCCGTTCGATGGCAAGCGCATGTTCTTTGGTGGTTTCAAGCCCTTTCTCGAACTCTGATTGGTCCCAAGATCCACGCGCTGACTGGTTCGTGCTCGCCGCTGTCTGCGTCGACACGTGAGCGTTTGTCATCCCCGCGAAGGCGGGAATCCAGTGTCACCAGAAAGAAGACGAGGTGGCCGTGCCACTGGATTCCCGCCTTCGCGGGAATGACGACGGGTGCTGATTGAGTGCAGGGGGTGGCGTTGGAGGGCAATCAATGAGCGGTTACGCCGTGTTGGCTGATGCCATGCTGACGCTGCACGTCGGCATCGTGCTGTTCCTGCTGCTGGGCCAGCTGCTGATTCTGATTGGCGGTCCGCGCGGCTGGTGCTGGGTGCGCGGTCCGCTTTTTCGCTACGGCCATCTAGGTGTGATGGGCTTTGTTGCCGTGCAAACCTGGCTCGGGCAGCTCTGCCCGCTGACCATTTGGGAGCAAGCTTTGCGTGCCCGTGCCGGCCAGTCTGCGTACGCCGAATCGTTCATCGAACATTGGTTGTCGCGACTGCTATTTGTCGAAGCGCCGTGGTGGATGTTTGTCGCCGCTTACAGTGCGTTTTTTGCGCTGGTAGTGTTCAGTTGGTGGCGCTGGCCGCCGCAGCGCCGCCGCGGCTAAGCTGCCACCTGCAACAAGGCCGACAGCTGGCGCAGCTGCTGTATTGCGATGCAAGAGGACCGCCGCCACACAAACAGGCATGCTGCGCGAATCATGGTCGATGATCGTCCCTCTCCTCCACCACACCGAATAGTCCCGCCGGTGGATGCAGCCGCGCGTGGTGACCCTGTCGAGCGCCTGCCGCGGGCTTTGTACCACATCGCCCAGATCGCCGGCTCCAGCCTCGACATGCATTCCGTGCTGGTCGAAATACACGGCCTGGTCGGCGAATTAATGGCCGCCGAAAGCCTGTTCGTCGTCCTCTTGGATGCAGACCGCGCGCATTTCCGCTTCTTGTATTTCGCCGACTCCCACGAGCTTGGGCCGCCGCCGGTGAATCAACCAATGGCCATTGCCGACTACCCCAACAGCGCCACCGCTGCCTTGATGGCGCGTGGGCAGCCCGTGTATGGCAGCGTCGAGCGCGTAGCAGCGGAGCTTGGGATCGCTTTTCCCAAGGCACGCGGTCCGCTAGCCAACAATTGGCTGGGTGTGCCCATGTTCGATGCCTCCACACTCGACACCGGCGTCGTTTGCGGTGCCCTGGTGGTCCAGAGTTATGACCCCAGCGTCCGCTTTGGTGAGCAGGAACGCGACTTGCTGGTGTTTGTCGCCCAACTGGTGCAGAGCGCGCTGGAACGGCGTTCGGTGCAGCAGCGGCTGGAGCGCCGAGTCGAGGAACGCACGCTGGCCCTGCGCAACGAGATCGCCGAACGCCGACGCGCCGAACGTTTGCAGCAAGCGCTTTATCGGATCGCCGAGCTGTCCGCTACGTCGATCGCCTTGAACGAGTTCTTTGCTGCGGTTCACGCCATCGTCGGCGAGCTTCTCAACGCCAAGAACTTCTTCATCGCCCTACTCGAAGACAATGGCGAAGGCTTGTGTTTTCCCTACCAAGTCGATGAAACCGGCGATATCTATCTGTCACGGCGGCTGCGCGGAGGACTCACCGAATACCTGTTGCGGCAGGGTAAGCCCGTGCTGATCGGCGTCGAGGAAGTGGCGAAACTGGCGAGGGACGGCGAGATCGAGCGCATCGGTACTCCCTCTGTGTGCTGGCTAGGCGTGCCTTTGCGATCCAGCGAGCGTAACGTCGGCGCGATCGTGGTGCAGAGCTATACCGAGGGCGTCGTCTATACCCAAGCCGACCAGGATCTGCTCAGCTTCGTCTCCCTGCACATCGCTAACGGCCTTGAACGCAAACAGGCGCAGGACACCTTGCTGCGCAACAACAGTGAATTGAAGGAGACCCTGCAACGCCTGCGCGACACCCAGCGTGAACTGGTAAACGCGGAGAAAATGGCCGCCCTTGGCCAATTGGTTGCCGGCGTGGCGCACGAGGTCAACACGCCCATCGGCATTAGCATCACCGCCACCAGCGGACTGGAGCTGGAAACCCAATCCCTCGCGAGCAAATTCGCTGGTGGGCAAATGCAGCGCAGCGAACTCGAAGCCCACTTCGCCTACTCTGACGAAGCCCTGCGTTTGTTGGGCCGCAACCTGCAGCGCGCCGCCGAACTGGTGCGCACCTTCAAGCACGTCGCTGTGGATCGCTCATCCGATGGCCGTCGCCAATTTAAGCTCAATGAGTTTATTGCCGAACTGCTGCCCAGTCTTGCCCTGCTGTGGAAGCATCGACCGGTGCGGTTGGAAGTCGCATGCGAGCCCGACCTGACCCTGGACAGCTTTCCCGGGGCACTCGGACAGGTGCTGACCAACTTGGTCCAGAACGCTTTGTTGCATGCGTTCCCGGGCGACCGTCATGGACAAATGCGGCTACTGGCCAGCGCCGACGGGGACGCCCGCGTGCGGATCGAATTCAGCGACGACGGCATCGGCATCCAAGCCGAGCACCTGCCACGCATCTTCGAGCCATTCTACACCACCCGCCGCGGCCACGGCGGCACGGGCTTGGGCCTACAAATTGTGTTCAATCTGGTCAGCGAAAAACTCGGCGGCAGCGTGCAGGCGTTTAGCGAAACGGATGCCGGCACGCGCTTCGTGCTCAATCTGCCGCGGCTGGCACCGGGGGAGTGAATACCGACCGTGGCCCGCCCCAGAGCGTTGCTTGGGGAGCGCCGCTAAACTTCCGCTACATTCCCGCGCAGTGGATTGGCTGGCGTCTGCAACTTCTTCACTGATCGTGCTGGAGTGGCCAACAGGCCTTAATGACCAGCCATTTGCGACCGGCCCCGTGGCTTGGCTTGCCGTGCCGGGAACCCATTCAATTCGCGGCGGATCCCACTTTGAAACACACGAATACCTACCGCGCCTTTGGCCTGGTGTTTCAGTCCGAGATTGCACTGCCAGAACTGGTCAAGGCAGACGGCCCCGCGGACGTCAGCATTGCGCTGGGCAAAGTACCCGAGAACCTGGCTGCGCCAATCAAACACGGCGTGCTGTTTGAGGTCGCCGAAAACGAGGTGCTGATCAGCGTGAACGAGGTCGGGCGCTTTCTCGTTTCGATGGGGAGTCGGGTAGTAGTCGAACCCACCGCAGGCGCAGACGAACGGGACATCCGCACCTTTCTGCTGGGCTCCGTTATCGGCGCGCTCGCGCATCAGCGCGGCTTGCTGCCGATTCACGGCAGCGCCGTCAAAACGTCCGGGGGCTGCGCCATCTTCACCGGCCCTTCTGGAGTGGGCAAATCCAGTTTGGTGGCTGCACTTGCGCAGCAGGGTCATGCCATTTTGGCAGACGATATTTCGGTGGTTCAACCGAGTACGCAGCAGTGTCTGTTGTATCCCGGAATCCCGCGACTGAAATTGTGGGGCGATACGCTCGAGAAACTGCAACATTCACCGCAGAGTTTCAGCAAACTTCGCAACGGGTTCGAAAAATTCAATTTTCCAGTGCCGGCGCAGTTCTGCCACGACGCGCTACCGGTGCGAAAAATCGTCGTGTTGCGTTCCCATCATGACTCTGACTTCAGCATGACAACCACCAGTGGGATCGAGCGATTCAATTGCATCAAAGACAGTGTGTATCGACTCAATTTTGTCGCCGGGAAACGCGCGGATCAGAAACTGTTTGGGCTAAGCAGCCAGCTCGCCATGCGCGTCGAAGTGCTCGTCATCTCCAGGCCGATGCGGCCATTCATGTTGGCCGAGCTCACCGAGTTTGTCATGCGCGCGCTCGCAAAGTGAGGCCGGCGTGAAGCAGATCATCTGGCTGGCTTCCTACCCGAAGTCCGGAAATACATGGTTTCGGGTGTTTTTGAGCAACCTGCTGCAGCGGCCCATGAAGCCAATAAATATCAATGAGTTGCAGACCATGGGCATGGCAAGCAGCCGCAAGTTGTTCGATGAATGGTGCGGCGTGGCTGCCAGTGATCTGTCGCTGGATGAAGTCGAAGACGTGCGGCCAGGTGTGTATGAGGCGATCAGTCAGCACAGCAAGGCCGACGTCTTCTTCAAGATCCACGATGCCTTGACCTGTACTTCCAGTGGTCAGCCAATCGTCTCCGAAAAAGCCAGCAAGGCCGCCATTTATTTCATTCGCAATCCGCTGGATGTGGCGGTGTCGTTCGCCCATCACTCCTCATGGAGTTTTGACAAGAGTATTGCGGCCATGAATGACCCGGATTACGCATTCGCGTCGTCATGCAACAAGTTCCACACCCAGCTGCGACAGCGACTGCTGAGCTGGAGTGAGCACGTACGGGGCTGGACCGAGCACGCCTATTTTCCAACCCTGTTGATCCGCTACGAAGATATGCAAGCCAGGCCTCTAGCCACGTTCAAGGCAGCGGCCGCATTTGTCGATATTGAAAGCAGCGATGAAGAAATCTCACGGGCATTGGCATTCAGCGATATCCGTGAACTCCAGCAGCAGGAGTCGCTGCATGGGTTCAAGGAGAAAAAATTTGCGGAGTCCAGCCGGTTTTTCCGCAAAGGAAAGGTCGGCAGCTGGCGCGATGAGCTGAGCCCGCAGCAGGTGAATCGAGTCATCTCGGATCACCGCGACATCATGCAGAAGTATGGGTATCTGGATGAGATCTGACCGCTTGCCCGACCCGATTCGCGTCGAACTTCGGTCAACCCCTGCAAAGAACCCTTCTCTCTCCGGGAGAAGGTGGCGCGAAGCGCCGGATGAGGGTACGAGCCGGTCTATGGGCCCCAATTCCAACCAAACAATCACCCCTTCCTCGCGGCAGCGAGACTGGGTTCATCCGATCGGGTGCAACGCGTATCCGCTTGCCGGATCCATTGCCGATGGGTAATCGCAGCAGATTGCACATGGTCCGCCGATGATCGTTGGCGTACTGGATTTTGACGCGGCGGCGGCCGCTGCCGAGGCCGCAACTGCTGCACTTCGCCGCCGATATCGGCAGCTGGTAGAAAACTTTGCTGATCAGGCCGAGCCGCAATGCAGCGACGGGGCGATCTTCGGGTTGGTCAACTCCCAAGCAACGTATGGTCGCCTTCCGCAACGACTGCGGTTGGAGACGGACTCGCTGCTGGTGGTTGCCGATCTACGATTGGATGGTCGCTCCGCACTCACCAACGAACTGGGCGTCGCCGCTGATGTTGACGACGCCACCCTGATTCATGCGTGCTGGCGTCGCTGGTCCAGCGAATGTGTGCAGCATCTGTTCGGCGATTTCGCATTCGCGGTGTGGTGTAAACATACCCAGCGGCTCTGGTTGGCTCGCGATCCGATGGGCCAGCGCCCATTGTTTGTGCGCCGATCCGGACAGCAGCTTGCATTCGCCTCATCGCTGCGGCCGTTACGAATGTTGGAGGGTGGCGTCCTACCCGACCACATTTCGCTGGCGCAGCATCTGCTGAATCTGCCGGGAGATCCCGAGCGCAGCGCATGGCAAGGCATCGCGCGCATTCCCGCGGGCCATATCGTGTGTTTTGGTCAAGCTGGGAAGCGTGATCCTCAACGCTACTTTCTGCTGCAACCGCCCGCAGGCTGCGAGCGGCTGAGTGAAGCGGAATGGAGCGCGGGGTTTCGCGAGCGGTTCACTGCCGCCGTTGAGGATCGATTGAGCCCGGATGTTTCGCTCGGCGCCATGGTGAGCGGGGGTTTGGACTCGTCCGCCGTCGCCGCCATGGCGTGTCACTTGCGAGGCGGCGCGGCCATGCGCGCCTATGCGGGGCGCTTTCCGCAAACGCTGAGCTGCGACGAAGGCGAGTATCTCGCGGCGTTGCGTGGTGTCGGCGGAATGGCGCTTCGCGATCTGAATGTCTCCGCAAGCTCGCCGCTGGCGGCCTTCGCCGAACTGCTGCCAGCGTTGGACGAGCCGGTACTGGTGCAGAACCTGCATCTTTGGACAACCGTCTACCGAGCGGCGCAAGCCGATGGTGTTCGCGTCGTGCTAGATGGTCACGATGGCGACAGCGCACTTGGGCGCTCAGCGCGCGGCGACGCCGCATTGCACGCTGGCCGTCAAGCCAAGCCTACGCTGGGTTTACGAGTCATGGATCAGCTGCGGGGTTTGCGTCAGCGGCTACGCGCAAGACGGCCGACGGTGGCCGTCCTCGATTTTCTGACACCGGAGTTTGCACACGCCACGCAGGCGAACGAGCGCTTGGCGGCCGCCGTTGCCAGCCGTCGCGCGGTCGCCGATGTCGACATGCGCACCCGCCACATCTGGCAACTGAGCAAGGGCTATTCCGGCTATGCCACCGAGCGACTCAGCAGCATCGCCGCGCACTTTGGTATTGATGCCCGGCATCCCTTTTATGACGTCCGCCTGCTGAGTTGGTGCGTGGGGCTGCCACCGAACTTGAAGGAGCGCGATGGCTATTCGCGCTGGGTGCTGCGCCATGAGCTGGCCGGGGTGCTGCCGGAATCGCTGCGCTGGCGGGTGGGCAAGACGTCGCTCTCAGCCCAGTTTCATCACGCTTTTGTCGGCGCGGATGCAGACGTCATCGAAGAATTGCTGAATCAGCCGGGCAGTCCGCTGGCGGCATACGTCGACCTTACAAAGGTAAGAGCCCTGTGGAAGCGCTATCAACGCCAACCCCGCAACCAGGACAGCACTCCCTTGTGGGCGATCGTAACGCTTGGCCTGTGGCTCAGGGATTCATGACAGCACCCAATACTGCCGGAAGAAAGAACAGACACCCGTCATTCCGGCGCAGGCCGGAATCCACGTGTCACCTTGTGGCGTGGTCGTGTGGATTCCGGCTTTCGCCGGAATGACGAGCCTAAAGCTGGTCTCCCATCAGCCCGCGCCAACCGCATCCAACGCCGCACACACCTCGGGAAGCGCGGCAAAGTCAGAGGGATAGCGCAGCGCATAGACGCTGACGCTGTTCAGCACTTCGGTAAAAACGCGTAAGCGCGAGGCACCGAGCCCGAGCAATTCCGCAAAGCCCGCCATCTGTCCATTGGTCAGTAGCGCCAGCATCGCTTGCGATCCGGGGAGTTTTTCGATGCGGATGCCGGCGTTGGCGGCACCGCGTTCGAGCACGAAGATGGCGCGCAAACGGGGTGCCCGTGTGGGCGACGGCGAGTGCAGGTGTAAGCGCCGCTTGTCGGTATCCGGGGTCACCGACGGCAGGGTCAATGCATCAGGGTGGAAGTGCTGCGCGCTATCCAGCCAAAGACCCAGCCGCTGAGCGCCGGGATACACCGGAACTTCGCCCGCCACCACCGACAGCGGCAACAAATCGTCGGCGCACAATCGATAGCCGAAGTTGACCAAGGCAGCAGCCAAGGTCGACTTGCCCGCGCCGCTGTGTCCGAGCAGGGCGATGGCGCCCGCGTCGCTAGCCACCGCGGAGGCGTGGATGGGCGGCATGCCGATCACATTCAGCCATAACGCCAGCGCCCGCGTTCGCAGATATTCGAGCCGAACCGGGTCCAGTGGCGCGGGCGTCACCCGGATGACATCGCGGGTAATCTGCATCCGATCGCCGTCGCGCGCCAGCCAGCAACCTTCAGCGCGATCGCGATGCAGCCGATAGCCGGTCACTTGACTGGTCCGCAGACACGGTTCGGGTGGTAACGCCAGACTCGGATCGCTCACGATCCGCAACAGGTGCGGCGCGCCCAGCGCCGAAGGGCCGGGCGCAAACGCTAGCGGCAATGCGCTGACAATATCGAGGCCATGCCAACTGAAGGTGGTTTCCGCTGCCGGCGCGACGACCGCCAACGGCTGCGTGCACGCAACTGTCATGCGCAACTCAAGCACTTTGAACGGTTAGGAAACCTTCCGCTTGCAAGCGCTCAAGCATGCTCATGGTCTCGGCGCGACAGCGCGCTTCGTCAACTTGGTACTGAAGCAATAGTTGGTCGATGAGCGCAGAAACGGTGATCGGCTCCTGCAGCAACTGCCAGATCTGGCCTGCCACGCCACCCAACGAATAGTACTCACCACTGCTGAGGTGCAGCAGCACCGTGGCGTCATCCAACTCTGCCCGCAGGTGCTCGCCCGATGCCTGTACCACGCTGTGCGCTTCCACTTTTAGTCTATCCATTCTTGCTGTCCACAAATGATTCGGGCCGACAGCGCATGCTGCCGGCCCGAATTTCGAGCGCCTAGTGTCTCAGGATTAGCGCTTGTTTGAATCCGGCGCGAACAGCGGATTGTCGTTGCCAAGCTGGCGATTGGCCGCGTTGTTGGCGCGCTGCTGCTCATCGCTGACCAAGGTCTCCACTTGCCCGGACGCACGCTGCATCGGTGCCCCAAGCTCCACGTTCAACACTTCCAACGAGTCATTGGGGCCCAGAACGGTAGTCGGAATGCCGCGAGTGAATCCGATGCCAAACTGATCGACGGGAAAGGGCTCAGCCAGCGTCTGCATCGCCATGCCGTTGATGGAGAAGACCAGATCATAGGTGCTCGCCATGTTGAGCACTCTGTCCACCCGCAGGATATTTGGCGTTGGGGCGGCGTTGATCGCTACGCCCACCGGCGTCACCCACCTCTGCACGGCAACCGGCAAGCCGGAGCCGTTGTAGCGGAAGATCGAGTACTTGCCATTTCCACTGATGTTGAATGCAATCGCGCGGTTCCAGTTTTGCGTCGCGGTCTGCAGTGGCATCGGCGAGCCGTTGACCAACAACGAGGTGGTGGCGCTGGGCTGACGCGGGCGGTTGGAGATTAACTCCACTTCGTAGGAGTACTCTCCGGCAGCGACCCCGTCGTAGTCCGACGATTCATACGTCGCGACAGTCGCAGTGCTGGTGAAGTTGCCGCAGCGGCCGGAGTTGATACCCCACACGCCCACTACGTTGCCCAGCTGGCTACAGCTGAAGCCGGCCGTTGAGTAATACACGGTGCCGTTCCACTGACGGGGGGTGAACACATTCGTGAACAAGACATTGGAGAGACCGCGAAAGGTCCTGAGCGTCAATTCGCTATTCGCAAAGGTGTCGCCGAGCATGGCACCGTTGGTGTAGCGCATTGAGGAGCAATTGCAGGTCACGATGATCCCGTAGGTGTTGCCTGCAGTCATTGGCAACCCGCCAACTGGAACCGGCGTGGGCACATTTGTTCCGTTCGAAGTGACCTGTGCGCTGCCGAGCAAGTTCCAGCCAGCCGCGTTTTGTTCGGCCCCATTGGCCGTGCCATTGCGCCAATAGACTTGCACGGTAAATGTGCCAGGGTCGAGATTGACGTCAAAGCTATCGATGGTCATGTCAACCGTGGGAGCCAAATCGAAGCTGTTACCGCTGAAACCATTGTTACTCGCAAACAAAGTTGTCAAAGACCCGCCGCTGCCGCGGGCTACAGGCCCCGCCGTTAGAACGCGAGGACCACCACATTCAGCACGCGTGTCTGGATCTTTGGCCGAACGAGGTTGGCCGTTGTCATAGGTGTGACAATTGGGACTGATGGCTCGCTCTTGCGCGATCGACTCTTGGCCAGACATTGGCAACACCAAGCCCAACAGCGCCAGTGTCACTGCCTGTAGTTTCCGCGACCATCCGCCGCGCGTTTGACTGCTTTGCATTTCGTTCCCCCTGAGGAATCTAAGAGTTTTCTGGCTCATTCCAACCTGTAGCCGCCGGGCTCAGGAATTGGCGTCTGAGTACAGCCCATCGCCATTGCCCGCGTTGCCGACCGACTTGGTCATCTGCG
>JANNWF010000025.1:0-2230 GCA_031408455.1 Pseudoxanthomonas sp.
CCTCCACATCGGTTGGCACCACAACCGGCGTGCTCAACTGCAGCTTTGGCGGTCAGGCGTTCACCTTCAATTTGCAGGGATCCACGTTGTTGCCGGCACCGGCTTTCATCCCGACCAACAACGTCTGGACCTTGGCGCTGATGGCAATGCTGATGAGCCTGCTGGCTGGTGTCGCGGTGATGCGCCGTCAGGGTTGATTGCCCGACGCGCATAGCCCCTCAGTAGCAGTTCGAACGAAACGCCTGCCGGGTCGCCCGGCAGGCGTTTTGTTTTTTCAGCGCGGGTGTTCGCTGCGCGGGATCGGGCTAGTGATGCTTGCACCCCGATCACTGCGACTCATCTCTCTGTCGACTTGACGAGCAATGCTGTGTTGCGACTGCAGAGACTGGAGCGCCAGCCGCTGTCAACCTCGTTCAATCGCTTGTTTGCATCGCTTCGCTGAATGCCAGCATCCGCTCCGTCACTTGGGCGTTGGCGATGATCCACTCGATCACCTGCGCTTCAATCACTTGATTGCGCAGGCTAGCCATCAGCTCGGTGTCTTGCACATATAGTTCGACGACTTTTTCGGGATCCTCGTAGCGACCGGCGATTTCTGCCAAAGCTGCATTGATCCGCGTTTGCTCAGGCGCGATGGCGTTTTGACGCGCAATCTCGGTCAACAAGATGAACGCGCGCACACGCGATTGCGCATCTGCTGCGAAGTCCGACACATCCGTTGGCGGCGCAAGCTTTGCACTCACCGAATTTCGATGCGCATGGGCAAATCGTTCATTTTTTTCAATGTCGACCAGCCCCTTGGGCACATCGAGGTCGGCGAAGGCCTCCAGCAGTTGGTGCAATGCGTCGGCCTTGTTGCGAGCGGCGATGGCGGTAGCAAGCTCATGTTCGAGGCGGGCACGGACTGCGTCTCTTATGCGCTCCATTCCGCCCTCGCGAACACCCATTCGCTCAAGCAAGGTCCCATCGTCGACTGACGCAGTGGCTTCCAAACCGGGATTGAGACCATGCTGCTGCTGCAAGTTCTCGATTGCGTGATCGACATCGATTTCTTCGACGCAGGCGGAGCATTTCGTCAGTGTCAGGTTCGCAACACTGATCGGCCCCAACTCAGGCAGCACTTCGAAATCGGCGGTGTATTCGATGTCCCCATCATCGACAGGGCGAGCACTGATCGCAGGTGCAAGCGCGGGGCGCAGGTTTTCCTGTCGCAGCGCCTCTTGCAGGGAAGCAGTGATCGCCGCGGCCATGGTTTCGCTGCGCACCTGTGCTCCGAATCTTTGCTCGATCACGTTCGCTGGAATCTTGCCGGGGCGGAATCCCTTGATGCTGACGGTTCTAGACAGCTCCATCAGGCGGGCGCGTACCTGCGCCTCAACCTGCCGGCCCGAGACACGGGCCGTCAGTCTCCGTTCGAGCCTGCCCCGATTTTCAAGCGCGACTTCCATGTGAACTCCTCCAGGTATTCGGTGGTGAATCATCCAGCACAGGCAGAGGCGCTACTGCCCGGCGACGTGCCCGCCAGTCACGGTTTGGTGGCCAAAAGTTGGCGCAAAGGATTCAGCAAGGGTCCGTAGGCGGCGGTACGGGCGGTGTCCTTGCGTAGAGGTTGCCTTACCTGAGCTGCGCTGGCGGTGCGCACGCTGCGTTGGGTTTCATGGAAACGCAGGCAGGCGGAATCGAACGGAAGATCGCAAAAGTCGAGCAATGCATGTGTCTGAGCGACCGGATCGGCGACAAAGTCCTCGTACTTTTGAATTCGGAACCGATTCGGGTGCAGCTGGGCCCAGAACTGAGCCAAACGCGAGTAGTCGTGCCAGTACGAGGCTATGCTCGGGAAATCATAAGCAAAGCCCACCATGTCCTTGCCAAACAATTGCTTGTAACAGGACCAGCAGGTCTCGATCGGGTCGCGTTGCAGGGCAATGACGCGGGCGCCGGGTAACATCGCCAAAGCTGCTCCGGCCAACAACCAGTTGCCTGGCAACTTGTCGGTGGCGATGGGCTTGCCGCCGCGCCAGCGCGCGCTCAGGTGTAGGTAGCGCTCGCCCAAGCGTTGCCAATCCTCGGCCCGCGCATCCTGCACCCACTCGGGAAATGCTCGCTTACGCCGGGCAGACTCTTCGCCGACCACGCGATACAGATAGGGCAACTCACTGGCGCCCTCGACCTGCGGGTGCGCGGCTAGGACTTGTTCGATCAATGTCGTTCCCGAGCGCGGCAGTCCGAC
>JANNWF010000026.1:0-2756 GCA_031408455.1 Pseudoxanthomonas sp.
CGGCTGTTGATCGTGCGGCCGCGATAGGCTCCGGCGACGGTTTCAACGGTCGAAACCCAGGCGGCATTGGCGGCCTCGCCGTGAGATCGACTGACGAGCGTGCGCCGAACGGCCGCACTGAATGCAGCGTCGGCCGCTAGATGGTGACTGGCATATTCGGCGCGGCTGCGCTCGACGCCGCCAGACTCGAAAATCAGCACATCCTCGGCGAGGAAATCGAGTGCTTTGCGCGGGTCGCCGCTGGCAAGCGCGGCATGGAATGCATCGACGACGGCGACGGGTGTGGCAGCGGCGGCATTGGCGACCGACGCGGAAGCTGCTTTCGCTGGCGGCGAGCGATGCGATTCCGGATGGGCGGCTGCGGTCAACATGATCACTGCCAAGGCCGTTAGGACTAGCTTCGTGGCGCGCCCCTTCGTCAGCATAATAACGCGATCGTTTGTCATCTGGGTCACTCCTAGGTTCGAGTCAGGCATCATTCCATAACCACCGGCGACAGCATGCCGAGGATCGCCACCAACCCGATAACGATGATCCCGAGTACCATTTCGAGCGCCAGGCTGCGGCGAAGGATGGACAGCGCCGCACCATGATCGAGTTCTGCTCTTTCGCCCGTCAAAACGCTGCGTCGGCTTATCCGAGCATTGTGCCCGCCAAAGGCGAGCATGCCGCCGACGATCGCGATCTTGACTGTGAGCATCATGCCGTAGTCGGTCGAAAGCGTGGCCGCGCTGTTCTCGAGACCGAAGATCAACTGGGCATTGATTAGCCCCGTAATCGACACGCTTGCCACCAGCGCCACTCCGAACGGGGCAAAGCCGTGCATGGCAGCAAGCAATGGTGCCACCGGCACGCGTTCGGGCTCGCGATGTGCGAGTACAGACAGGCGGACGAACCAGCCGATAGCTCCGAGCCATAACGCCGCCGCGAGCAAGTGGGCGCCGTTGCTCACCCGGTGAAACGTGCCGAGCCCACCTTCGGTCGCAGCAGCGTGTCCGCTCCAGCCCAGCGTCATCAGCGCTGCCGCGAAGCATACCGCAGCAATCGACAGCCCCGCACTCCTACGCCCGACGACTAGTGCTAAAAAGCCTGCAACGAGCAGCGCGGTGCGCACCAGAAATGCCCAGCCCATATCAGTGCTCAACGTCATCGCCTCGATCATCGGCCAATCAAGCGTCGCCAGAGGCTGTCCCATCATCGCTGCGATCGACGCGAGCATCAGGCCCGTCGACACAATCGGCGCAAGTCCGGCGGCCACGAGTGCGGCACTTCTGCCGCTCTCGACCGGCAGCCAACCCGCGCCGTGCAACCCTACGATGCGGAATCCGGCGCAGCCAAAAAGCCCCATCAGCAGTGCGTATTGGAGAAAGCGCAGTGCGGGCTGGAGCCAGTCCTCCACGGAGGTATCAGCTCGCGACGAAGTTGACGGTGCCCTTCATGCGATGACCGTCCGCGCCGGCCGCCTGCCACCGCACTTCATAGGTGCCAGCGCGCAAGGGCTGCCGCAGCGAAAGCGTCATCGTCTTGTTGCCGTTGCTCCACGCGGTCGTGAAGTTGCGGATCACCATCGGGCTGTGATTGGCCATGCTTGGCATCGCGGTCATGACGATGCTTGCAGCGGCCGTAGGCGGCAGCAGCGCTTCGCTGAACGTAAGTGCGACGACGCGCGGGCGGGCAACTGTCGAACCCTCGGTCGGGTTCGAGGAAACGACTTTGGTATGCGCAAGCGCAGCCATGGGCGCAACGAATGGTGCTGCAAGCATTGCTACAGCTGCAAAAGTGGAAACGAACTTCATCATGTTTTCCTTATGTCAAAACCAGAAACGGATGCCGACGACATAGTTGGTCACGCTCGGATCCTCGCCGGATGCGCGCGCGTAGGTTGCGCTGCGCCCCATCTTCCAGCTCTGCTCGACCCCGATGTACGGCGCGAACTCGCGCACGATCTCGTAGCGCAGCCGCAAGCCGACCTCGAGCTTGTCGAGCCCGGCACCGATGCCGAGCAATGGCACGTCCTGCGCCGCAAGATTGAGTTCGGCACGCGGCTGGAGAATGAGGCGTCGGGTGATGCGTTGATCGACCTCGGCCTCGATCCGCGCTGTCACATCGCCGCGATGCGAGACGAATAGTGCGGCATCGACCTCGTACAAATAAGGCGCAAGTCCCTGCACGCCGATTACGCCATAGGTGGTGTTCGGGCCCTGCACGTCCTGCCGCACACCGGCCTGAAGATCGAAAAAGGGCGTGATCGCCCGCGAATACAGCCCCTGGAATTCGGCGTCCTCGATACGCTGGCCGAACGAGCCTTCGCCTTCGCTCTTGAACCAGAACCGGCTGGTCGGACTGCCATAATAGCCTTGGACGTCCCAGAGATAGCCATCGCGGCCTTGGCGCACCTGAGTTTCGAGCCGGTCGCCCTGAAACCAGAACACGGGAAAGCTGCCGTGCGCACGGCGCAGGCCGTCGCGCGACGCACGCATTGCGTCGGCGCCCCATATCCCGTCGGCTGCGCGCGGCGGGCCACTTCCGGCCTCGGGCGGTGGCGCCGTTTCCATGTCGGGTCCGGGAGAAGCGTTTGCGCTTCCGGCGGTTGCGCTAGGGTCCATCGTGCTGTGATCCATGCCCTCCATGCTCTGGACAGGGATCGCCGCGGCGGGTGGAGATGCCGGCATGGTGTGGCCGGCGTGCGGATCGCTCGCGGGCGGTGTCGCTGGCGGCTTCGCGGGCATCGTATGGCCAGCGTGCGGATCGGCCGC
>JANNWF010000027.1:0-10672 GCA_031408455.1 Pseudoxanthomonas sp.
GGTCTACCAAGTGTGTACGTCATCGACGGCGCCGTGCTACCGGTGTTGCCAGCCAAGGCCCATACCCTGACGCTAATGGCCAACGCCGACCGGATTGCCAGTGCACTGCCCCGTTGATCCACACCCGAGTTTGAAGTGAGACTACGTCACCCCGAGCAGATGTCTGGCCGGTCGCGAACCTTACGGGAGGCGACTGCGTACGTCGTTGTGGGCGGAATTCAATTGCTGCTGGATTGGCTTTGCTTCGTGCTGCTGACCTCGCTTGGCTTGGCAGTGGCACCGGCGAATCTGGCCGCGCGAACGTTCGGTGCCATGATCGGATTTTGCTTGAACGGGCGCTACACCTTTGCCAAACCGACAGAACAAGCCACTCCCACCCAGCGCAAGCTGCTGCGCTTTTTGATCTTCTGGCTGCTGGTGACCGCGATCAGCACCGCATCGGTGAGCGCACTTGACCAGACGAAAGGCCTTGCAGCCGCTTGGCTGGGCAAGCCCCTCATTGACTCCTTCCTTGCATTTCTGGGGTTTCTCGCCTCGAAGTACTGGATCTATCGCTGAAGTCACCGCCGCGCCCCCGACCTGCCCGAACGTACGGGTTCAACGGTCGGCTGCGCACGCTAAACTTGCGCTCCCGATGACCATTCGACGAGCCCCAGATGATGGCGACCGCTAGCACCGCTTCCGCACACGGGCGAAGCAAGCTCTACCCCGACGCCGCGACGGCGCTGCAAGGACTGGTGGCGGATGGCCAAACCTTGGCGGTCGGCGGCTTTGGATTGTGCGGCATTCCGGAAGCCTTGATCGCGGCGCTACGCGATTCCGGGGTGAAGAATCTGACCGCGATTTCCAACAATGCCGGCGTCGATGGCTTCGGTCTCGGCCAACTTTTATCGACGCGTCAGATCAAGAAAATGATTTCGTCCTACGTCGGTGAGAACAAGGAATTCGAGCGCCAATATCTGGCCGGCGAACTGGAACTTGAATTCAATCCACAAGGCACGTTGGCTGAGCGCCTACGCGCGGGCGGTGCCGGCATCGCCGCGTTTTTCACCCGTACGGGTTACGGCACGATCGTTGCCGATGGTAAAGAGACGCGGGTGTTTGGTGGGCATCACTACGTGCTCGAAACCGCGCTGCATGCCGATGTTTCGCTGGTGAAAGCTTGGAAAGCCGACACCGCCGGCAACCTGCTGTTCCGCAAGACCGCGCGCAATTTCAATCCGGCCTGCGCAATGGCCGGCAAGGTGTGCGTCGCCGAGGTCGAACAGCTAGTCGAGGTTGGTTCCATCGACCCGGATCACGTGCATTTGCCGGGCATTTATGTCGATCGCATCGTGGTCAACGCCACGCCCGAGAAACGCATCGAACAGCGCACGGTGAGCAAGTAGTTCGAGGCGGTCGTCCTTCGATACGTCGAAGACGTACCCTGTGCTGAGCTTGTCGAAGCATCAGGACGAACGGAGGCTTTTTCCAGCCCCCAGTCCCCAGCCCCCAGCCCCGCTCTTCCAAAACCAAGCTCCAATCAGAGACCAAGCCAATGCCCTGGACCCGCGACGAAATGGCGCAACGCGCCGCCCAAGAACTGACCGACGGCGCCTACGTGAATCTGGGCATTGGCTTGCCGACCTTGGTCGCCAACTTCATTCCCGATGGCATGGATGTGTGGCTGCAATCAGAGAATGGCCTGCTCGGCATTGGCCCGTTTCCGAGCGAAGACGCGGTCGATGCGGATCTGATCAATGCCGGCAAACAGACCGTCACCGCGCGCATCGGCGCGAGTTATTTTGGTAGCCACGACTCGTTCGCGATGATCCGTGGTGGCCATATCGACCTCGCCATTCTGGGTGCCATGCAAGTGACCCACCGTGGCGATCTGGCCAACTGGATGGTGCCGGGCAAAATGGTGAAAGGCATGGGCGGCGCCATGGACTTGGTCGCCGGCGTGAAGCGCGTGGTGGTGCTGATGGAGCACACCGCAAAGACCGGCGAGCACAAGATCTTGCCGGAATGCACCTTGCCGCTGACCGGTGTGGGCGTGGTCAATCGGATCATTACCGAGTTGGCGGTGATGGATGTGACCGAGCACGGTTTGCGCCTGCTGGAAATGGCACCGGGGATTACGGTCGAGGAGTTGCAGGCGAAGACGGGTGTGGAGTTGTTGCCGGCCTGATCACGTCGCTCCGATTCCGGCGCCCAACGCAGGTGCCGTTGTAAAGCCTGATTACCGCGAAAAGCAGCGGAGCAAGCTCCGCTCTACGGGATCAGGGACGGCCCTTTTTGCTCTGGTAGAGCCGAGCTTGCTCGGCTTCTCTCGCTGAACGATGCAACCTCACCGGTTGCCTTATCGCCGCGGCAATCCACGCAAATGCATCGAGAATTCGACGCCGCTCTTGTCCAGCAGATCCTCGGCAGTCACGTGACCGCGATGCAGTTCGGCCACCAATCGAACCAAATACAAGCCAAACCCGAGATGCACCCCGTCGGCTCGCTGCGCGGGACGCACCGAGACCATTGATTCGAACAAGCGTCCGCGCATGCTGGCGGGCAGCAGCGGGCCGCAGTTGGCGACCGCAATGCGATAGCCGTCAGCCTGTGCGTGCAAGCTGATCCGCACCCAGCCATCGATAGACGTGAAGCTGCGCGCGTTGTCGATCAGCTTGTCCAGTGCTTGGGCGATTAGATCGGGGGCACCCAATAGGGGCAGCGTTGACTCGGGCAGACGCAGCTCAAGCTGGCGCGGCGCCAACAAATCGGCGTGATTGGCGGCGCAGTCGCTGATTAGTTGGCGCAGGTCGAAATCGGCGGTTTCCGCGCCCGCAATGGCTTGCTCAATGCGGCTGGCTTCGCTCATCGCACGCACGATGGCAGCCAAGCGATCACCACCACTCTTCGCCCGTTTGACACACGCCAGCACGTCGCCACGCATGGCCTGCGGATCGATATTGTCGAGCGCGCCGCGAACGATAGCCAAGGGCGTATTCAATTCGTGCGAGAGCTTGCCAGCCAGACTGCGCAGATAGGCTTGATTGGCGGCGACTTCATCAAGCAAGCGCGCGAAGCTGCGCGACAAGTCACCGATCTCGTCGGTCGAGGTACTGCGCGGAAACGCGCGCAGAGAGCCATCGTGCTGCAACGCCGTTTCAGCCGCATTGCGCAGCTGTCCAATGCGCCAACTCAGGCGAATCGCAAACAGCAAGAGCACCCCGCCCGCCGCCAACAGCACCAGCAGGGTGCTGATAATCAAGCTGCCGAAGCCACGATCAATCAGCTGCAAGGTTTGCTGCTCGCGCTCCAGCAGCAAGGCACCGCGCACGCCCGCATTGCCGCTGATCGGCACCGCCGCCGACAGTAACAGACGTGATGCGTCGCGATCTCGCCGCCACGCAGTGGCCGGCACACCCGACAGCGCCTGCCACACTTCGGGACGGTCGCTGCGTGCGGCACCCAGATCGTCGATGGTCAGCGGATCGGCAGCGTACAGCAGCTGCTGATACAGCTCGCGTCGCCACCACGGCAGGGTTGTCGCCGACGCGGTTTCAGCATCGACTTCGGCCACATCACCGGCTTCGGCCAATACCCAACCTTCCGCCGCCACCAAGCGTGCCCGCATGTCGTTCGGCAACAGCGGCAGCAGTGGGCGCGCCAGACGATCACTGCGCTTCAGCAGTGGCCATAGCACCTGCGGCGATTCGCTGGCGGTGCCAATGCTGATGGGCATGACCGACGGGCTGCTGGACAGCGCTGGGCTAGTCAAGTGCGCCTGCACGCCCAAACGCTCCGGCAACACACCCTGCGGCAACTGCGCTTCGATGGCATAGCCAACACCCGTGTCCTTCCACGCGCCGCGGAGGCTGATGGCGGCGACGTTGCCGTCTTCGCCGATCACGTGCAGTGGACCACTGGTCGCGTTGGCCAGACGCAAGTTCATGATCCCAAAAGTGCCATCCAGCGATAACGCAAGGTGATCGCTATTGCCCATCCGCGGCCACAGCGCATCGGCACGCTGACCCGGTGGCGCGACGACTTCAAGACGCAGATAGAGCGTGTCATCGACCTGCCCCAACGCCACCCGCAGACGCTCAACGCCGTCCTCGCCGCGGAAGCCGCGCAGGCTCAATCCCGACCAATCAGAAAAACCAGCATCCAGCACCGGCGCTCGCGTAAGCGCTTGCACGAACAAGCTGGGACCGCGCTCCGGCAAATCCCCAGGCCGTGCCGCCACCGCCCGCGCCAACGCCTCGGCGGAAGCCATCAAGGCTTGCTCTTGCCCCTCGCGCAGCAAGCCTTCCATCTGCCGCAACCACTGCCAACCCGCCCACGGCAGGACGAGAAAGGAGAGGGTGGTGAGGAGGAGTTTGGAGGGGAGGTTCATCCTCATCGGGACAGGGGACTGAGGATGAACCAGCCCGCTTGCAATCCGCAGGACTGCGGGCCGGTGAACGCCTGAGCGCTATGCGCGAAGGCCGGGAAGGGGACTGGGGACTGGGGCAATGGTCGTCGCGAGTAGCATTCGATACAAATGCAGCGGAGCAAGCTCCGCTCTACAACAGCGGCGCTTCGCATGCGCTGGCGGGTTGTTGTGGCTGTTGTAGAGCCGAGCTTGCTCGGCTGCTTCTTGCATCGGGCAAGCGCGCAGAACTCGCGACCCCAGTCCCCAGTCCCGATTCCCAAGTCCCCTAAGACTACGGCCGCCACCGATACCCCGCCCCATGCACCGTATCGATCTCATCAAACGTGGCATCGATGGCTTCGAATTTGCGGCGTGCGCGTTTGATGTGGGAGGTGACGGTGGCTTCATCCACTTCGATCTGGGCTTCGCGCATCAGTTGTTCGCGACTCTTGACGTGGCCGGGGCGGCGGACCATGGCGTGGATCATCCAGAACTCGGTCACCGTCAGCGGCACCTCGACCTCGTTCCAGCTCACCCGCAGGCGCTCCAATTCGAGACGCAGCCGGCGCAGCACGAATACCGAGTCCTGCGCGGCCGGTGCGCGCAAGGCATCGATGCGGCGCAGCAGCGCATTCACGCGCGCGGTCAGCTGCGGCAGGCTGATCGTCTTACTGAGATAGTCATCTGCGCCCAAACGCAGTCCCGAGATGATGTCGAGATCGGAGTCGCGCGCGGTCAGAAACAGAATCGGCAGACTGGCGCTACGGCTGCGCAGTTCGCGACACAACTCAAAACCGCCTTCGGGCTCATCGCCCAAGCCGATATCGATGATGGCGAGGTCAGGCAAACGCAACGCAAAGGCGAGCTTGGCTGAGGGTCGGTCGGGATACGCCTCCACCTGATAGCCGTAGCGCTTGAGCGCCTCGACATAGTTGGCGCGCAGTTCGGGTTCGTCTTCGATGATGGCAACGGTTCGGCTCATGGCTTGCAGCCTAGTGACCGGCGGCAAGGTGTGCAATGCGCTGCCCGCGATTCGCCCGAACTGATCGCCGCCCGGCCACAACTCTGCCCGGATCGCGGCCGCCACGACGCGCTTACTGGCCCTGCCCCCACAGGAGTCAGCCATGAGTTCGCACCGTGTCACCGCCAAGCCGCGTTTGTTGATTGCCCCACGACTTACGCTTGCTGTTGCTGCCGCCATCCAACCCGTTGAGGCAACTGTGTCGCGTGCCGTCGGTACGCAGCAAATGCGCGCCACCCAGTCCGAGGACGGCGAGCCACAAAAGCAGCCTGCGCAGCGCTATCCCGGTAACGGTTCGCGCGGAAATAACGCGATTCGTCGGCACTGGATCAGCATTTTTTCGTCGCTGATGCTGTTTGTCGGTAGCGCCGTTGCAAGCGGTGCTGATGTTGCGACACACGATGAGGGCCTGGCCTTTCGCAGTGACGAGGGCTGGCAACCGGTGCTGGCGCTGGATACCGCGGTCGACATGCAAATCCGCGGCTTGATCGCCGAGGTCACAGTGCGCCAAACCTATGTCAATGACACCGCTGAATGGCAGGAAGGCCGCTATCTGTTGCCACTGCCCTCAGAGGCCGCGGTCGGCAGCTTGCGGGTAAGCATTGGCGAGCGCGTCATCGTTGGTGAAGTGCGCGAAAAAGCGGCCGCACGCGAGATTTTTGCCCAAGCCGCGTTGAGCGGGCGCAGCGCCGCGCTGGTCGAGCAGGACCGCCCCAACCTGTTTCGCACCGCCGTGACCAACGTCGGCCCCGGCGAGAAGATCGCCATCGAGATTGGCTACTGGCAGGCGGTCAGCTATCGCGACCACACCTTCTCGATCACGTTGCCGCTCACGCTCACACCGCGCTATGTATCCTCTGCCCTGGCGCTGAGCAAGGACGAACAAGCCGAGCCGCTGCCCACTGAAGCCGTGAAGCGCAGCGACGGCATTGAGCCCACCGTCAGCCTCACCGCCGACCTGCAAGCGGGCGTGCCGCTGCTCGGTGTCGACAGCGCCACCCATCGGATCACGGTCACCCCGATGGCAGGCTTTCAGCGGGTCGTGCTGACCGAATTGGTGGAACTCGCCGACCGCGACTTCGAGCTGCGCTGGCGGCCACTGCCAAGCACGTTGCCGCAGCGCGCCGTGTTTACGGAAGAGGTCGATGGCGAGCATTACGCCTTGCTGATGCTGTTGCCGCCTACCTTGCCGGTACAAGCCTTGCCGCGCGAAATGATCCTGGTCGTCGATACCTCGGGCTCGATGCTCGGTCGCGCGATGGAGCAAGCCATCGCAGCGCTGGATGCCGCGCTGTTGCAGCTGACACCCGAGGATCATTTCAACGTCATTCGCTTCAGTGACGCCAGCGAGCGGCTGTTTGCAGAATCGATGCCGGTAAACGCCGATTCGATCAACCACGCGCGCCGCTTTATCGCCTCGCTTCAAGCTCAAGGCGGCACCGAGATGGCACCCGCCTTGTCGCTTGCATTCGAGGGAAGCCCGCCCGCTGGCTTGGTACGACAAGTGGTGCTGGCGACCGATGCGGCGATCGGTAACGAAGCCGAACTGTTGAGCATCATCGAGACCGAGCGCGGGCAAGCGCGTCTGTTTCCGGTGGCCATCGGCAGCGCGCCGAACAGTCACTTCATCCGCAAGGCAGCGGAACTCGGTCGCGGCAGTCAGGCGCTGATTCGCGACATCGGTGAGGTCACCGAGCAGATGCAGGTGCTGTTTGCGCGACTCAACCGGCCGGTGCTGCACGACCTCGAAGTGGTCTGGCCGGACTCGGCACAAAACTACCCGCCGCGATTGCCCGACTTGTATGCCGGTGAACCGCTGCAGATCGTCGCTCGGCTGCCGGTGTTGCAAGGCGAAGTGAATGTGATCGGGCAATCCCGCGACCAGCCGTGGCGCTCAGAGATGCGTCTTGACCCGCTGCACGCGATCCATGCCAAGGGCGTCGGTCGATTGTGGGGGCGCGCCCGAATCGAGTCTATCGAAGACGCCATTCGCACCGGATTGCCCGAACTGGCCGGACGGCCTCAGATCGTGGAGACCGCCCTGCAACATGGCTTGGTCAGTCGATTCACCAGCTTGATCGCGGTTGAACAAACACCGGTACGTCCCGCCGATGCCGCGCTTGCCGCTACCGACATCCCGAACGCTGCGCCGGCCGACAGCGTCGCCTTGGCGCAGGGCAGCACCAGTGCTCGCAGTCAACTTGGCATCGCATTGACGTTGGCGCTGATGGCAGGTGCCCTGGTTCGCCGTCGCGAGCGGATCGTCGCGCCGGGCGTGGATTGAGCCAATGCGAGCCGATCAGGAACCCATGACAGCAATGCTCACCACCTATTCGTTCAACGTGTCTCGCAGCCGTCGGCTCGACCATGTCGTGTCGGCGGGATCATCCCCCACCGAGGAATTCAACGTGATTCTGGTTCTGGAACACCGCAGCGAGTCGCGTGGCAATGCGACTAGCGAGATTCGCGGCGAGCAATCCCCCATCGCACCGCTACTACTAAGCCCGGAGCCAGCGCTGCGCAAGTGCTCGCCACGCGCTTGTCTGCGACGATTGGGGGTCTATGTGCCACGTCGAACAAGCCGTATTCCTGCATCTATAGCCACACCGATCAGCCCGATCACCAGCCCGTCATGAGTCGTCAGTCAGCGCAGCTTTGCTTTTGGAGGGCGCTGCTCCTGCGGCGCTGCTCTTGGCTTCAGCTACCGCGTAGAAGACAGCCGCGCAGGAGCGCGGCCCTCCATGGCTGCGGAGGATCGATTGCATACAGCAAGCGCGACACCCTCCGCCGCCTGATTGTGGCGACCTTGGCAATCCTGGCTATCGCCCTCACCTGCAACGCCAGCTACATCCACGCCAAAGCGGCACTCGCACAAGTCCTGTTGACGCGCGCCTGGGACGCCATGCGCACCGATGGCCACCCACACCGACCGTGGCCATGGGCCGACAGCCACCCGGTCGCGCGGCTGCACATGCAACG
Organism: Pseudoxanthomonas sp.; assembly: GCA_031408455.1. GTDB lineage: Bacteria > Pseudomonadota > Gammaproteobacteria > Xanthomonadales > Xanthomonadaceae > JANNWF01. Next base: position 8,391 of record JANNWF010000027.1, read on the forward strand.
ATTGGAGATCGACCAGATCGTGCTGGCCGGCGACAGTGGCCGCACCATGGCATTCGGCCCCGGTTGGGCCGAGGCCAGTGCCGCGCCGGGCAGCGATGGCACCACCATCATCAGCGCGCATCGCGATACCCATTTCGACTGGCTGCGCGAGATCGCGCCCGACGATACCGTGGAGCTTGAGTCAACGACAGGCTTACAACGCTATCGCGTCGTCGACATGCACATCGCCGACAGCCGCACGGAGCAGCTTTCGTTATCTCCCGAAGCCCAGCGGCTTGTTATGGTCACTTGCTGGCCATTTGACAGCGTGGTCAGCGGCGGACCGTTACGTTTTGTGGTGGTGGCGGAGCGGGTAAAGGAAGAAGCCAAACTGCTATGACGCGCATCGTGGCACCAGACAATGGCCAAGTCAGCGGAGCAAGCTCCGCTCTACCAAGGCGAGAGCAACTCCCGCGTGCGGTTGTTGCACCCGACCGCCGTAGCTTGTCGCTGGATTTCGAAGGAAAATCAGGCCTGTCCGCGCGCCGCCGCCACTTCTCCACGCATCTTCGCGATCACCGCCGCGTAGTCGCTCTCACCAAAAATCGCCGAGCCCGCAACAAACGTATCGGCACCGGCTTCAGCAATCGCGCGGATGTTGGAGGCCTTGACGCCGCCGTCGACTTCCAACCGAATCGGCAAGCCACTTTGATCGATACGTTGGCGCAGCGCGCGCAGTTTGTTGAGCGCGCCGGGGATGAAACTCTGGCCACCGAAGCCCGGATTGACCGACATCACCAAGATCAGATCCAGCCTCTCCATCACGTGCTCGATGCAGGCAATCGGAGTGGCAGGATTCAGCACCAGGCCGGCTTGGCAACCTTGGTCGCGAATCATCTGCAGGGTGCGATCCACATGCTTGCTCGCTTCCGGATGAAAGCTGATCAGACTCGCGCCGGCCTTCGCAAAATCGGGAACGATGCGGTCCACCGGCTCAACCATCAAATGCACATCAATGGGTGCGGTCACGCCGTGCTTGCGCAGCGCTTCGCAGACCAAGGGACCGATGGTCAGATTCGGTACGTAATGGTTGTCCATCACGTCGAAGTGCACCCAGTCCGCGCCCGCAGCGAGCACGCGATCTACTTCGTCACCGAGCTTGGCGAAGTTAGCGGAGAGAATGGAAGGGGCAATGATGCAGGTGGACATGGGGGTTCACTCCAAGACTGATCGAGTTGGCGACCGACCCAAACATCGTCATTCCGGCGAACGCCGGAATCCATTGCTGGGGCTGCGGCACCGCTGAAGTGGATTCCGGCGTTCGCCGGAATGACGAGCCACATTGACCGGCACTTAAGCTAGCTAACGCTTTCCGTGTTACTCAGGGCGACGCCGCGCCGCCATCACCGTGTCATACGCCGCATTGATGGCACTGGCGCGATCTTCCGCGAGTTTGCGAATTTCCTCGGCGGCACCGGCAACCTTGTCGGGGTGGTATTGCGCCATCAGACGCCGGTAGGCTTGGTCGATGGCCTCAGTGCTGGCGCTGCTGTCGACGGTAAGCGTCTGGTAGGCGCGATCGACGTCGGATTCGGTGTTGGACGTGCGCAGCCAGCCGGCGTCCAAAGCATGCCCCAGCAAGCCACCTATCACCAATCCAATCGGATGTCGCAGCAACAGCCAGCCGATGATCGCGCCGAACACTTTGCCGTAGATCATCATTGTTGGCTGCCTGAGTGTTGCGTGCTGGCATGCGGGAGCGCGGAGTAGTAGTCGACGATGCGATCCAGATCAGCTTGGGTGAGCGCGCTGACCGCCGCGCGCATCGGCGCGTGATCGCGCTCGCCGGATTTGTACTTGGCCAAGGCGAGTCGCAAGTAGGCGGCATCTTGACCGGCCAAGTGCGGGTGCGCCGGCAAGGTCGCCATGCCGTCTTCATTGTGGCAACTCGCGCACAAACCCAGCTTGGCTGGCGGCGTCAAGGACGTCGCCGAGCCATAACCAGAGAAAAGCGACGAAAGCATGAGCACGGTCACCGGCAGCGCTTTCAAAGTGGAATCAAGCATGTGGAAAGTGTAGCAAGCCGATCAGCCACGTCTTGTGCACGCTTACAATGAGCGGCTTGTGGGCAGGAGCCCATCGTCGGAGCGTCGCGTGTCCACAGTGCTGCATACCGCCGATTTGCCAAGACTGCCGCTGCTCCATCGCGGCAAAGTGCGCGACGTCTTTGAGTTGCCAAACAACCGTTTGCTGATGGTGGCTACGGATCGGTTGTCGGCGTTTGATGTGGTGCTGCCCGACCC
>JANNWF010000028.1:0-2413 GCA_031408455.1 Pseudoxanthomonas sp.
ATCCGACCTTGCCGAGGAACGCGCTCGGTTACACCCGTCGCGACTATGAGGGCAAGATTTCGACCCTGTGCGCGGGCTGCGGCCACGATTCAATCTCGGCGGCGATCATTCAAGCCTGCTGGGAACTGGACGTCGAGCCGCATCGGGTCGCCAAGCTGTCCGGAATTGGTTGCAGCTCGAAGACGCCCGATTACTTTCTGGGTCCTTCGCACGGTTTCAACACTGTGCACGGGCGCATGCCTTCGGTGCTGACTGGGGCCAACCTTGCCAATCGAGAGTTGCTGTACCTTGGCGTGTCGGGCGATGGCGACTCGGCGTCGATCGGCATTGGCCAGTTCGTGCACGCGATTCGGCGTGGAGTGAACATGGTCTACATCGTCGAGAACAACGGCGTGTATGGCCTTACTAAAGGCCAGTTCTCGGCGACCGCCGACCAAGGTTCTATGTCCAAAAAGGGAGTGGCGAACACTGACAGCCCGCTGGATCTGGTTGCACTCGCGTTGCAGTTGGGCGCGAGCTACGTCGGCCGCGGATTCTCGGGTGACAAGACGCAATTGGTGCCACTTATCAAGGGCGCGATTGCCCATCGCGGTGCGGCCTTCCTTGATGTCATCAGCCCCTGCGTGGCCTTCAACAATCATGATGGAAGCACCAAGAGCTACGCCTACGTGCGCGAGCACAACGACGCCGTCAATCGTCTCGACGTGATCCCCATGCGTAGCGAGATTCGGGTCGACTATGAGCCGGGTTCAATGACTGAGGTAACCCAGCACGATGGCAGCGTGTTGCGACTGCACAAGCTCGACACCCACTACAACCCGACCGACCGCATCGCCGCGATGAACTACATCCAACGCCATGCGTCGCGTGGTGAGGTGGTAACGGGACTGTTGTTTGTCGACCCGGCCGCGGGCGATCTGCACGAGAATCTGAACACGGTGGCGACACCGCTCAATCGTCTGGGCGCGGCGGAACTGTGTCCTGGCAGCGATGCATTGGCGGCGATCAACGCCCGCCTGCGGTGAGCAGGCTTCGGGCCACCCCTGCAACGGCCGGATCGCGGCGGAGAAAGTAGGGCGCAATAACCGCAGGGCATTGCGCCAACAGCAGCGCGGTGACGCGATGAATCCAACAACGCCCAAACTTGGTGGTCGCGCCGTGTGCTTCGCCGCGCGTCCAAGCGGTGACCAAGTGCCGAGCCTGCCCGAGCCTCATTGGCGTTGCCCACTCCCTCGCGTCACCGCTCTGGTGCTGGCGCAATGCCCTGCGGTTATTGCGCCCTACTCAATGGTGCGAGGTGATCGCTACCCCAATTCTCGCGCCAGCCGTTCGGCCAGCCCGGTATAGGTCGCCGGCGTCAGCGCGAGTAGCCGTTCGCGTGCCTCGATTGGCATGTCCAACTCATTGATGAAAGCACGCAGATTGCCTTGAGCAATGCCCTGGCCCCGCGTCAGCGCCTTCAGTTGCTCATACGGCTCGGGTAGCCCATAGCGCCGCATCACCGTTTGCACGGCTTCTGCCAGCACTTCCCAAGCTTGGTCCAAGTCTTCCGCGAGTCGCGTCTCGTTGGCGGTGAGTTTGCTCAAGCCGCGCAGCAACGACTCCAATGCCACCAGCGTGTGGCCAAACGCCGTGCCTAATGCACGCAGCACCGTCGAATCGGTCAGGTCGCGCTGCCAGCGGCTGATGGGCAGCTTTTCGGCAAAGTGGGTGAGCAACGCATTTGCGATCCCTAAGTTGCCTTCGGCGTTCTCGAAATCGATGGGGTTGACCTTGTGCGGCATGGTCGAAGAACCCACTTCGCCGGCCTGCACCGACTGTTTGAAATAGCCCAGCGACACATAGCCCCAAACGTCGCGGCACCAATCGATCAGGATCGTATTGATACGCCTCTGCGCATCGCAGAGTTCAGCAATGCTGTCATGCGGTTCGATCTGAGTCGTGTACGCATTGAATGGCAGGCCCAGCGACTCCACCACACGCTTTGACAGCGCCGGCCAATCGATTTCCGGATAGGCGATGACATGCGCGTTGTAGTTGCCGACCGCGCCATTGATCTTGCCGCTAAGTGCCACGTCACGAAATTGCTCGCCCTGTCGACGCAGGCGCGCGATCACGATTGCTACTTCCTTGCCGACCGTCGTCGGCGAGGCAGTCTGGCCGTGGGTGCGCGAAAGCATCGGCAAGCCGGCATACCGGGTCGCCATCGAGGTCAACGCCAGGTCCAGACGCTGCAGGCAGGGCAGCAGCACGTTGCTGCGTGCCTCACTGAGCAGCAAGGCATAGCTCAGGTTGTTGATGTCCTCGGACGTGCAAGCGAAGTGCACGAATTCCAAAGACGGCGCCAACTCGGGATCATGGGCAAGGCGCTGCTTGATGAAGTATTCGACCGCCTTCACATCGTGGTTGGTGG
>JANNWF010000029.1:0-1968 GCA_031408455.1 Pseudoxanthomonas sp.
TCTTGCGGATGGCGGCCAGCACCAGCAACTCAATCAGATTGATGAAGGACAGCCTGCGGCCACGGGAATCGGCTGTCGCGATGACGGGCTGGAAGCGGCGCGATTCGCCATTGACTCGGTAGCGCTGCCCGAACGCCCAGGCACGCACCGTCGACGCCGGTAGACGCAGGTAGCGGGCGGCTTCGGCGGCGGTGTAGACCGGCGTCCGGCGCAGGTCCTGGATGTGCTTGCGGTTCATGTGGCGGCACCTTCTGACTCAGCATGAGTATAGCGACGGGAGCGCTCGGGCATGCGGGCCGCCGGTCGGGTAAGTGCCTGCTCGGAGTGCAGCTCCGCAGCCGTCAGAGACTCCACTCGACCTGCAGCCACGCCTTGGTCGTATCGCGGGCGAATCCGTCGCTGCGGAAATCTGCCACCTTCAGCAAACCCAGCAGACCACCAGGTAGCGGAAATCCAAGCGAGGCGTCCCATTCGGCACCGTAGTGATCGCCACCGCGGTCGGCGCGATAGTCATGCCAAGCGATGGTCCAGATCAGTTTGTCTTGCAGGCCCCCGCTGCCGGTCTTGCCGGTCGCCAGCAAGTAACGGTCTTCGAGGCCGTTGACTGGCGTGGTGGTGAATTTGTCAGCCCAGCCGTTGAAGGCGTGCAGAGTCGCCAGCGGCGTTTGCAGTGCACTGCGACCATCGCTGCCGAGGTGCTCCCAGCCAGCCTTGCCGGTGACACGGCCATGCGCAAGCGCCGCTTCGGCAAGCCAGTAGCTGACCTTGATGTCGCGCGGATTATTGGCGTGATCGTGTTGGCGGGCAGCTTCCAGCGTCCAACTCAGCGTCGATGAGTTCAAAGCGCGGCTGCCGATCCAGCGCATGCCGAAGGTCTGGGTCGAAGCGACCGGGACATCATGGTCCTCCAGCAGATACGCATAACCAACCAAGCTGCCCAACGGCAGGGTCCAAGCCGCGTTGAGCAAATGTCCGTTCAGGTCGCGCTCGCCTGCCAGCGGGTCTGTGGCCTCGTCGCCGGCGACTTTGTGCACGCGATCAAGCCAGTAATAGCGCAGTGTCACCTTTGCGGACGGCAGGGCTTCCAGTGCCAGCGCGTCAAAGGTCTGCTCGTTCTGCCGCCAACCGACGTTGCCGATGAAGCGCTGATTGTCGAGCACGATGCGTTGCCGCCCGAGCGTGCCGCCCGCAGACTCACCGCGCCAGCCGACCCAGGCTTGATTGAGCTCCAACGCTCGCGCATCCAGCACACCGGGGTAAGTCGTCTCGCGATTGGCACCGGAGTTGAAGCGATCACCTAACTCGGCGACGCCCTCGCCCTCGGCACCCACGGAAAATCCCGATGCAAACTTCCGGCTCCAGCCCAAGCGCAGCCGCAGCGTGTCGGCCGAAGCGCGCTGTGCGAAAGCATCGTCCTGCACGGACTCGTGCCGATAGCGCGCGTTGAGCGTCCAGCTGCCGGATTCCTCTTGTGCGGCGAGTGCGGCGTGGCTGGCACCGCTCGCCAGGATCAAGGCAATGAATTGGCTAAGTTTCATGGTCGTGGGTGGTAACAACCCGAGTTGGGCTGTCGAGTATCGTCGCCCCGAGTCGCCTGAATGACCCTGAGTCAAGTCAAGCGAAGTGCATTCAAGCGCGTATCCGAGCGACTGCGTTCGCTAGCGCACATTGCCCCGCGGCAATCAGGCGTAGCTTGCTGGGGATACGGAGCCCGCTGGCGCAAAACAGCGATGCTTCAACAATGCTTCAACAATTGAGCACACCCGACGGGAACCACGCCGCAATGCGACAACGATTGCGAGCGTGTGCGGGTTAGGCATCGCGACCATTTCGACGAGCATTTGATCTCGGTCAATTCGACCCAGCGACCTTCGCTGGACAATCGCGGCCAAGCCACGAGGGGCGTTTCGATGACGTTGGACAATAGACAAGAGACCTACAACGACAAGGTCGTACTGCAGTTCGCGG
>JANNWF010000030.1:0-2377 GCA_031408455.1 Pseudoxanthomonas sp.
TGCCCCCACGGCAGCACATAGCCCATGAAGGCTTCGGCCATCAGGGTGAGGAAGATCAACATGCCCACGACCCATACCAACTCACGCGGCTTCTTGTAACTGCCGTAGATCAGGCCGCGGAACATATGCAAGTAGACGACCACGAAGAACAGTGATGCGCCGGTCGAGTGCATGTAACGAATCAGCCAGCCCCAGTCGACATCGCGCATGATGTATTCGACCGAGTTAAACGCCTCGGCGGCACTGGGCTTGTAGTTCATGGTCAGCCAGATACCGGTGACGATCTGGTTGACCAGCACCAGCATTGCCAGCGAACCGAAGTAGTACCAGACATTGAAATTTTTCGGAGCGTAGTACTCCGACAAGTGCTTCTTGTAGAACGGCAAAAACCCGGGCGTGCGCTCGGTAACCCAATCGGCGAGGTTGCCCACGGTGCGTTCAATCACGTTGGCCATTACGCAGCTCCTTCCGGATTGACACCGATCACGATGCGATTCTCGTCGAGGAACTTGTAGGGCGGCACGCGCAGGTTGGTCGGCGCTGGCACGCCTTCATAGACTCGACCCGCCATGTCAAAGCGCGAGTTGTGGCATGGGCAATAGAAGCCGCCCTTCCATTCCGCATCAAACGGCTGCGGCTCAAGTTCAGGCCGGAACAAGGGCGAGCAACCCAAGTGGGTACAGGTGCCAACAAGCACAGCGATCTCAGGCTTGATCGAGCGATAACCGTTTTTGGCGTATTCCGGTTGTTGGTCTAGGTTGTCTGAATTGGGATCACGCAGCCGGCTATCGTTGGCCGGCAGCGCGCTCAGCTGCTCTGGAGTGCGGCGGAATATCCAAACCGGTTGCCCGCGCCATTGCACGATCATGCGTTGCCCGGGCTCCAGCTTGCTGATGTCCTCGGTGACCGGCGCGCCGGCACCCTGCGCTTTGGCGCTGGGCTGCCAAGACGCCAAGAACGGCACAGCCGCCGCAATTACGCCACCCGCTCCCACAACCGCCGTGGTGGCGGTCAAGAAGCGGCGGCGTCCAGTGTTGACCTCGTGGTTAGCCATTCGGCTCTCCGCAAATCGTAAGCAATTCGGGGCGTCGTTGGACGCTTGGCGGCCCACTGGGTCATCGTTGTCAGCGCTGGCTGGTGAGCTAGCGCGGAGGCCCGACAAACAGAGGGCTGGAAGCGCTGTAGTTTAGCTGAACGCAGCAGAGCCGGACAACGCTTGCCGACAGCATGCCAAAATGAATTCCGCCAAATCTTCTTTCCCTTGCCGTACATGAGCAACACCCGTCGATCAGCGCCAAGTGTTTCCAGTTTTGTCGTGCTTGGGCTGGCGCTTGCGTTTGCGGTCCTATTGCTACGACCAAGTTGGGTGGAATCGCTGCGAACTGAGCTGGGTTTGGCCGCGACGTCATCTGTCACTGCGACCTCCCTTGCGAGCAACGACGGTCCGAGAAGCTTTGCTGAGGCGGTCAAGCGCAGCGCGCCTTCGGTGGTCAGCATCTACACCGCGCGAGTCATTACGGAGCGTCCCTACCAATTGGTGCCGAATCCGACCTTGCAGCGATTCTCAGGCATCACCTTGGGACGCCCGCGGCAACGCTTGGAACGTGCCCTCGGCTCAGGTGTGATCGTCAGCAGCGACGGTTATGTGTTGACCAATCACCATGTGATCGCCAACGCCGACGAAATCCAAGTCGCTTTGTGGAACGGCCAAGTCACTCAGGCAAGGCTAGTCGGCAGCGACCGCGAAACCGACTTGGCCGTATTACGGATCGAGGGCAGCAACTTGCCAGCGCTGTCGCTCGAACGCGCGCTTCCCGTGCAAGTCGGCGATGTGGTGCTGGCTATTGGCAATCCCTTTGGGCTGGGTCAGACCGTCACCCAGGGCATCGTTTCTGGCGTCGGTCGGGATCAACTCAATCTCAGCGCTTACGAGGATTTTATTCAGACCGACGCGGCCATCAACGAAGGCAATTCCGGTGGCGCGCTGGTCGATGCGGATGGCAGCTTGATCGGCATCAATACCTTTGTGCTGGGTCGACTGGCAGGTGCGGAGGGCATTGGCTTTGCGATTCCGTTGTCCACAGCGAGCACCGTGCTCAAGCAAATCGTCGATCACGGTGCTGTCGTGCGCGGCTGGATGGGCATCGAATATGGCGACGCGCCGGTATTGCCAGGAACGCTGCCGCCTGCGAGCGCCCGCGGCGTTGCCGTATCCAACGTGTATGCCGGTGGCCCGGCGGATCTGGCCGGACTGCGAGTGGGCGACGTCCTACTCGATGTCGACGACATCGCCATCATTGGTCAGCTTGACCTGCGCACACGTGAAGCAAATCTCGACCCCGGTAGCCGCATTCATTTGGCTGGCTTGCGTGCGGGC
>JANNWF010000031.1:0-2866 GCA_031408455.1 Pseudoxanthomonas sp.
CCTTGTTGACCGGCGAGTCCGAGCCGATAGTCAAACAGCCCGGCGACACGTTGTATGCCGGCAGCATTTGCCGCGACTCGGCCGCGCGCCTGCAGGTGCTGCGCATCGGCAGCGATACCCGCTTGTCGCAACTCACGCGTGCGGTCGAGCGCGCCCAAGCGCAGCGGCCGCGGGTGGCGAGGCTCGCCGATGCCGTGGCCACGCGCTTTGTCTCCGCGCTGTTCATCGCTGCACTACTCGCATTCATCGCGTGGTGGCAGATCGAGCCACAGCGCGCGTTCGAAGTGGCGCTGTCGTTGCTGGTCGTCAGCTGTCCCTGTGCGCTATCGCTGGCGGTTCCGGCGGCGCTGGCGACGGCCCACGGCACCCTGGCCCGCATGGGCGTGTTGGCGCTGGGTGCCGATGCACTGGAATCGTTGGCGAAGGTGGACACCGTGCTGCTCGACAAGACCGGCACGCTGACGCACGGCCGGCCGCAGTTGGTCGAAGCGACCGCGGTCGACGGCGGCGATGTGAGCCATTGGTTGCGCGTCGCTGCGGCACTGGAGCAGAGCGCGGGTCATCCGATTGCGGCCGCCTTCGCGCGAGTCGACGCGCCTGCGGCGAGGTCCGTCTGCGCGATTCCTGGACGCGGTGTCACTGGCGAAGTGAGTGGTCGACACTACCGGCTCGGTCGAGCCGATTTTGCCTGTACCGGCAGCGACGATGGCGCGGTTTGGCTGGGCGACGGTCAACAGGCATTTGCCCGTTTCACCATCGCGGATACCGTGCGATCCGATGCGGCGGCCGCGATCATTCAGTTGCGTGCACTGGGCATCACCCCACGCATCCTCAGCGGCGATGGCACCGAGGCGGTGCGGGCAGTGGCGCAGACCGTCGGGGTGGACGACTTCCAGTCACGGCAAACGCCGGAGGACAAGCTCGCCGTCGTGCGTGCGTTGCAGGCTGGCGGTCACCGCGTGCTGATGCTGGGAGACGGCATCAACGACGCGCCGGTGCTGGCCGGCGCGAATGTGTCGATGGCGATGGCCGACGGCGCACCGTTGGCGCAGCGCGCCGCCGACCTGGTGCTGACCGGTTCGTCGCTGCTGCGTGTTCCGCAAGCGGTTGGTCTGGCGCGGCGCAGTCAGCGCATCATCAAGCAGAATCTGGCTTGGGCGCTGGCCTACAATCTTTTCGCGCTGCCGTTCGCGGCGCTGGGCTGGGTGAACCCTGGGCTGGCGGCCTTGGGAATGGCGGCTTCGTCGCTGCTGGTCACCGCCAATGCGCTGCGTCTGGGCCAGATTCAGGGCAATGAACCATGAACATCCTGCTGGCGCTGATCCCAATCTCCCTGCTGCTGTTGTTGCTCGCCATTGGTGCCTTTCTGTGGGCGGTCAAGCGCGGGCAGTTCGATGACCTCGATACGCCGTCGCTGGACATCCTCGGCGACGATGAGCGCCCGTTGCCGCCGCCGGCCATGCCTGGTCCGGACGAGCGCGATCCCGAATGAATCAACGCTGATGCCGCTGGACCTGCTCACCTTGAGCGCAGCCCTGCTCACCGGCCTGCTCGGCGGCCTGCACTGCGTCGCGATGTGCGGCGGCATCGCCACCGGTTTGTCGGCATCGGTGCAGCGACCCGGACTGACTTCCGCCTTCGCGCTCAACGCTGGCCGCGTGCTGGGTTACACGCTGGCGGGCGTGATTGTTGGCGCGTTTGGTAGCGGATTACTGCTGCTGTCGCGTTCGGACACGTTGGCCACCAGCCTGCGTCTGGCCATGGGCGCGATATTGCTGATCGCCGCCATCCGCATCCTGTGGCCGACGCGATTGGGAGTCGTGAGCCGCGGGGCTGGCGGCTTCTGGCGACTGATTCGACCATTACAGGCGCGTCTGGTACCGGCCACAGGATTGCTGCGGCCGTGGGTCTTGGGATTGTTCTGGGGCTGGCTGCCGTGTGGCCTGTCGACAACCGTACTTGCGGCAGCCTGGCTAGAGGCAAGCCCGTTGCACGGCGGCCTGTTGATGCTGGCGTTTGGCCTCGGCACGATGGCGACGATGGTGCCTATGACCTGGAGTGGCGCGCGACTGACTGAGCTGTTGAAGCGGCGCAGTTGGCGCGTCGCCGGCGCGAGTCTGATCGCGCTGGCCGGGCTGGTGACCATGGCCGGTCCGTGGCTTGCGGGCCAACCCGCGATTCACGCGGTACTAGTTGCACTGGGCTGTCGCTCGGTTTAACGAAGCGCGGAGGTGAGTTCGCCTGCTGCGGGTTTGCTCGCGCCGTGCACCATCGCTTCGAGCCGGACTGCATCAAGAATATTCACCTGCCGGCCACGCACTGAAATCATCCCGTCGTCCTGCATCTTGGTCAGCGTACGGCTGACCGTTTCGATCACCATGCCGAGAAAGCTGGCGATGTCGATGCGGCTCATCGGCAGCATGAACATGGCCGCGGGTCGCCCGAGCAAGCGGTAGCGTTCGGACAATCCATGCAGAAACAGCGCGAGTCGTTCACTTGCCTGCCGCCGCCCCAACATCTCCATGTGGCCCTGATCGCGATTGATACCCTGACCAATGATTCGTAGCAGCTGGTGCTGCAAGCCCGGCACCTGCGTACAAATCGATTCCAATTGACCCAGCGGAACCTCGCAGACGGTGGCCCGAGTCAACGCCTGCGCATCGCAGGCGTGGAAGCCGCTACCCAGCGCATCCAGGCCCATCAGCTCACCCGGCAGATGAAAACCAATGACCTGACTCTCGCCATCTTCGTTGGTCGCGACTGTCTTGAAGGCACCTTCGCGCGCCACAAACAGCGAGCCCAGCGGCTGACCGGATCGGAACAGGCTTTCGCCCGTCATCAGCGGGCGTCGGTTGCGAACGATTTC
>JANNWF010000032.1:0-11159 GCA_031408455.1 Pseudoxanthomonas sp.
TCTAGCTGTTGCAGGACAAAGTAGGTCGCATCCTGCTCGTCGCTTTCCACCTGCTGATAAGCCAGTTCGTAGGGTTGACGATGCAGATATAACAATCGTGAGATCGAGAAAAACTCGGCAAGCCAGTACCCGCGCCGCAGCATCGACCAGTAGAACAGCGCGCGTGCGGTGCGGCCGTTTCCGTCATGAAACGGATGGTCATAAGCGAGCTGGAAGTGCAACAGGATCGAACGCTGCACGGGATGCACGAAGCGGCCGTCGACGATGTCATCGGCATTCGCGAATTCGACCAAGCGCTGCATCCGCTCGGGAAGCTGATCGGCCGGCGGTGGCGAATAGACAATGCGATGCAGTCGCTGGTCGACAATATGGACGCGATCATCTTGCGGCTGTTGCATACGACCAGCCCACGCCGGGTCATCGAGCGTTCCCTCGGTGATGATGCGATGCAGCTCGAGCACGACTTCAACGGAAAGAGGCGACTTCGCCAACTCGCGGAGTCGGGTCATCGCGCGATAATTATTGAGGATCATGCGCTCGTCATGATTGCTCGGCTGCCGCTGCGAACGCAGCATGTCCTTGGCTGCCTCGCGGGTACTGACGGCGCCTTCAAACAGGCTGGAATGGATGGCTTCCTCCATCAGCGAACTGGCGATGAAGCGATCCCGAGTGGCCTCGTTGATGGTCGCTTCCGGCATTGCCATGCGGCCAGCAAGCAATCGATCCATGCGTGCTTGCCCGGCGTCGATCCGCGCATGGCGTGACACGGTGAGCGGTCGGGCGTTGGTGGCCTGCAGTTCGGGATACTGGCTGTTTCCGGTCAGGCGCCGGGACTTGAGTGCCCACCACCACTCCCGTGAATTCAAGCCGGACGGTGGCTGCAAGTGACGCAGCTTGTCCCAGTGCAGATACTTGTCGTCGTCCAATCCGCGAGAGACGTTGACTACAGCGGCAAGTCTGTCCGCCGGCAGCCGGAACATGACTTCCGACGATGGTGCACGTGGGATGGACTTCATTTCGATACAGTTTGATAAGAAGTGTATCGAAAGGATATCTCAGTCACCCCCGATCAAGTGATTGCTCTCCAGGGCGTGTGGGAACCTCGCAGGCAGGAGGATCGATTAGGCGCGCGCCCAGTTTCGCGCGTAAGAGCCCGCCGCTCCTGTGTCGACGATGCGCCGTGGAGCAGCAAAGACCTTAGCATCAGGCAAATTGGATGCTGCACTTCAAAAATTCCGTCTGCTCATTGCAGACCAAGGAGAATCCCATCAAGCAGCCCGTAGATTCATCAAGCGGCTTAGGTCGCGACCTCCACGGCGCCAGCAAGCTGGTCATCGATGCAGTCAGCGGGGTGACCGATATCGTCGAGGACATGCATAAAACCATCTCGACCCTGGCGCCTCCGATCGGTGCGGCGCGCAGTGGGCCGACCGGTGGGATCAGCGGTTTGGTATATCGAAGCGTGCGTGGGATCACGCGGGCGGTGGGCGCCGGGCTGGATGTGTCTTTGAATCGCCTAGCACCGCTGTTGAATAAACAACCGCTGCCTCCCGTGGCACGCGAAGCGACGTTGTCGGCATTGAATGGTGTGCTGGGTGATTACCTCCACGCCAGCGGCAATTCGTTGGCGATTCCGATGGGTTGGAGGCGCGATGGGCGTGCGTTGCAGTTACTCCCGAAGGATCCTGCGGCCAAAACCGACCCTGCACAGGCATCTGCAGTCGCGAGCCGCTTGGCCGCCGATCCTTCTGACACTCCTGCTGACACCACCGCCGGCGAATCCACCACCAAGCTAGTACTGCTGATCCATGGCCTGTGCATGAATGACCGGCAATGGTCGCGCGCGGGTCACGATCACGGGCAAGCCTTGGTTTCGCTGGGCTACACGCCGATCTATCTGCGCTACAACTCGGGGCTAAAGGTCGCCAACAATGGCCGCCAACTAGCCGCCGAAATTGATGCCCTGCTCGCGGCGTGGCCGCAGCCAGTCGATGAGATCGTCTTGCTCGGCCACAGCATGGGCGGGCTGGTCGCGCGCAGTGCGATTCACTACGGCGCGGAGGCAAAACACGACTGGCTGAGCAAGCTCAATACCCTCATCTGCCTCGGTACGCCGCATCTGGGTTCGCCGCTTGAGCGCGCCGGCAACAAGGTCGACATGCTGCTCGGGTTCAGTCCGTACAGCGCGCCGTTCGCCCGCTTGGGGATGATTCGCAGTGCCGGCATCCAGGACTTGCGACATGGCCGGGTGATCGATGACGAGCATGACGCCGCGGCGGTCGCGACGCTACCCGATCACGTCGACGTGTACATGCTGGCGGCCAGCAAGCAAGCCGCTGAAGACATCGGCAAGCGCCCGTCGGGAGACGGTCTGGTGCCCGTCGACAGCGCGCTGGCTCTGGGCCCTGACCCGTCGCGAGAAATGCGGCTGCCCGCATCGAACCGCGCCACCGTGTATGCGCACGACCATTTCGATTTGCTTGGCAGTGCTGAGGTTGCCCGACACTTGCATCGTTGGTTGAGTTCCTGACGCCAATTAGCGCGAAAGTCGCTGTGGCTCAAAGCTCTGCTCCCTCCCCGATGTTCGGGGAGGGCTGGGGAGGGGATAGGCAAGACACATGCTCTCTAATGGACATGGCGGGCGAAGACTTGCATGGGCCGGGATGGCTTGGCGCCATGACCGTTAGTCCGCTCAATGTGGCTCGCGTATGCTTTTCGCTCGCAGCTAAGCATCGCCTACACATCAGGAGTGAAACATGGGTTTGGATCTGGTGCCTTCGGGCCGTGCGGTGCCTGACGAAATCAATGTCGTCATCGAGATTCCCAAAGACGCCGAGCCGGTCAAGTACGAGGTCGACAAGGCTACCGGGGCGATCTTTGTTGATCGGATTTTGTCGACGCCGATGCGCTATCCGTGCAACTACGGCTACGTGCCGCATTCGCTATGTGGCGATGGCGATCCGGTCGATGTGTTGGTGATCCTGCCGCTGCCGCTGATTCCCGGCGCAGTGATTCGCTGCCGTCCGGTCGGCGTGTTGAACATGGTCGACGAGGCTGGTGGCGACGAAAAGATTCTTGCCGTTCCAATCGATTCCGTATTCGCCGGCTATGCCCACATCCATGACATCGCGCAGGTTTCCAGCCATTGGCTGGAGCGCATCGGACACTTCTTCGAGCACTACAAAGATTTGGAAAAAGGCAAATGGGTGAAGCTCAACGGCTGGGGCGATGCGGCCGCCGCCAAGCGCATCATCAATGAGTCGATCACCCGGTTTGACGACGAACCGGATAAGCCACATTTCTAGCTAGTGTCTCCTGTGGGACCGAGCGCAGCGAAGGCTTGCCTGCAAAGCAGCTCAACCTTGGAAGCCGCGACTGGCTGGTCACTTGGCAGCCTGTTTCGCGGCTTCCGCCGCTCCCACTTCTTCCTTCCCACGCGACCTTTCGCGGAACGCCAGCTGTGCAACCTGACCTACCCGAGCACTCACGCCCCTCCGATGCGCAGCACGAGCCCATCGGCGCTGACGAAAAAGACACGTTGATCAGTTCGCCGGCCGCCGACGGAGCCAAGGCAGCCTCTGCATCGCCCGCCAATTCACTACCCGAGCAGATCGGCCCCTACGTGCCCTTGCGCCTGCTCGGCGAAGGCGGCATGGGCACGGTGTACTTGGCCGAGCAGCAGCGACCACGGCGCCTAGTTGCGCTGAAGCTGATGCGCAGCGGCCACTTCTCGTCCGAGTTGAGTGAGCGCTTTCGCCGCGAGGCGGAATTCTTGGGTCAGCTCGAACATCCTGGCATCGCGCGCATTTTCGACGCCGGTGAACACGCGACCGCGACCGCCCGTATTCCCTATTTGGCGATGGAATACGTCGATGGCAGCAGCCTGCGCGAGTACTGTCAGCACACGGGCGCCAATGACCGCACGCGCCTGCAATTGCTGACGCAGGTGGCACGCGCCGTGCACCACGCGCATGTGCGCGGCGTGGTGCATCGCGACTTGAAGCCGGGCAACGTGTTGGTTGGAAAGGACGGCCAGCCGCGCGTGCTCGACTTCGGTATTGCCTTGGCGCTGGGCGATGCGGCCGACCCGCAGCGCTTGACTCAACTCGGTGAGTTGGTCGGTACCTTGAGTTACATGAGCCCGGAGCAGATTGGCGGCGACACCCGTCGCGTCGATCAGCGTAGTGACGTGTACGCGCTAGGCGTGATTCTGTATGAGCTGCTATGCGGCGAGTATCCGCATGCCCTGCAAAACACCTCGCTGATCGAGGCAGCACGCATCGTCTCCGAGCAACCGCCGCGCGCTTTGGCCAAGCGTCGGCCCGAGCTTGCCGGCGACGTCGATACCTTGGTGATGAAAGCGCTGGAAGCCGATCGCGATCGCCGCTATCAGAGTGCAGGCGACTTCGCCGACGACATCGAACGTTATCTCGACAATCGCCCGATTCTGGCGCGTCCGGCCACGGCGGCCTATCTCACCGGCAAGTTCTTGCGCCGCCACAAAGTGGCAACGACGGCCGCTGCTGTCGTCCTGCTCAGCTTGCTGGCGGCAGTCGCGGTCTCACTGCACTTTGCAATTGCCGAAGCCCAGGCACGCCGAGAGGCAGTGGCGCGTGCCGAATCCAACGAAGCGGTCTCGCGATTCTTGATCGACATGCTCACCAGCGCCGATCCCGAACGCAGTCTCGGTAACCAACTGACGCTGCGGCAAGCGCTGGATGGTGCGGCTGACAGCGCTTCCGCCACGCTGAGTGAGCAACCCGCCGTCCAAGCGCAAATCAAGGGCACCTTGGCGACCACCTATCGCAGCATTGGCGAGCTTGATCGCGCGGAGAAGCTCTACAACGAGGCGCTTGCGCTGACCAGCCAAGGCGTCGATGAGACCGCGATGGAGATGCGCTTGGGCCGCCTTTCCACCTGGCAGGATGCGGGCCGCAATGACGAAGCCTTGGCCGAGGCCGAGGCGATGCTCAAGGAAACCGCTGCGCGGCCCGCGCTCAAAGAGCAGCGCCTGCACATCGACTTGGAACGAGGCCGCGCCTTGCTAGCCCTGGGGCGCAATGACGAAGCGCTGAAGGTGTTTCGCGACGTAAAGGCGCTCACCGATGCCAATCCGCAACTCAACCCGGACATTGGCACCACCGCGCTGCACTTGCTGGCTAGCGCGCTGCGCATCACCAGTGCATTTGCCGAGTCAGAGTCGATGTTGCGCGAGCTACGCGACATTCGGGTGGCGCGTCTCGGCCCGGATCATCCGCAAACTTTGTATACCCGCAACAACCTGGCCGCGGCCATTCAACTGCAAGGCCGCGACGCCGAAGCCGAGGCCGAGTTCCGCAGCGTGCTCGAGGCGCGTGAACGTGTGCTCGGTCCGGAGCATTTATCGACGCTTGCCACCATGCAGAACCTCGCCAACTTGCTCATCCAACAAAAGCGTCACGACGAAGCCGAGCCGCTGATTCGCACGACCGCCGAAGTCACCGAGCGGGTGTTTGGCGCGGAACATACGCGCACGCAGATGGCGCAGAACTCGCTGGCCTATTTGCTCGAAGACCTTGGTCAACTGGATGAAGCCGAGGCGATGCATCGGCGCATCCTGGCGCTGCAAAATGCCCGCCTTGAGGCCGGCGAATCGATTGACTCGGAGCTACTGGCGACGCGCAACAACCTCGCCATGTTGCTCACCCGCAAGGGCCAGTTTGATGAGGCCTTGAGCCAGTTCGACATCCTATTGAAAGCCGCGCTCGCTGCCCTTCCCGAGGATCACGCCTACGTCGCCATTTTTCGCAGCAACTATGGCGACAGTTTGAACAAGGCGGGCAAAGCCGCGCAGGCGAGGCCGCTGCTGGAAGCGGCATTTCCGATTCTGGAAAAAAGCATGGGCGCGCAGCACAAACGAACCCGTGATGTCGCCGAGCGCTTGGCAGCCACCTACACCCAACTCGGCATGCCCACTGAGGCTGCGCGATACGCCGCCATCGCCGCCGGTTGAGATGGACGTTTTACTGATTGAAGAACGCTTTGCAGTCGTCGCCAAGCCCGCTGGCTTGATGGTCCACGACAGCAAGCTGGCGCGCGGTGAAACACATTTCGCCGCCGACCAACTGCGTGAGCAGTTCGGCAAGCCGATCTTCCTGATCCATCGATTGGATCGCGCCACCAGCGGCTGTCTGCTGTTGGCATTTGATCGTGACGCCGCCAGCGCTCTCGGCAAATCGCTGATGGCGCAGGCGTTCCAGAAGGACTATCTGGTCGTCTGTCGTGGCTGGCCGGCGGCCGACTTCAGCGTCGACTATGCGCTGGATGGTGGACCAGGCAAGCCGCTCAAGAAGCCCGCAACCACCGAGTTCCGGGTATTGGCAAAAGGCGAGTTGCCCGAGGCCGCTGGCGGTTTCGAGACGTCCCGGTTTTCTCTTCTGCAAGCACGCCCACTCACTGGCCGCTTTCGGCAAATACGCCGCCACTTGAAGCACGTCGACCATCATCTGATCGGCGACACCAGCCACGGTGATGGCGTGCGCAACCGCATGTTCCGCATGCGCGGCGTGCATCGCATGCTGCTGCACGCCTGGCGCTTGCAGTTTCCGCATCCTGAAAGCGGCGCGGCCGTATCCGTCGAAGCGCCGCCTGAAGGTGAGTTCGCGAAGGCGATGGGATTGTTTGGCTGGTCGACAACGAACGCTGACACAGCGGCAGACACCGCACAGCGCTAGACTTCGCGTCCTGCATTCGTTCAACCCGTCGCCATGCTGCGCATCACTCCTTCCATCGCCATTCCAAACGACGAATTGGTCGAGCGCTTTGTGCGCGCCAGCGGTCCGGGTGGGCAGAACGTCAACAAGGTATCAACGGCGGTCGAGCTGCGCTTTGACGCGGCGCAATCACCCTCGTTGCCGGAGCCATTGCGGGCGCGCTTGTTGGCACGACGCGATCGGCGAATTACCGATGAGGGCGTGGTCGTGCTGATGGCGCAGCGCTATCGCACCCAGGATCGTAATCGCCAGGATGCACGCGAGCGCTTGCTGAACTTGTTGCTGGCGGTGCTCAAGCCGCCCAAGCCACGCGTCGCGACCAAACCATCCAAGGCATCGAAAGAGCGCCGCTTAAGCAGCAAACGCGAGCGCGCCACGGTGAAACGGCAGCGCGCGGGACGTTTTCCCGACGCCGATCCATGAGTTCGACCCCGGGCTCACCGAAGGTCAGGCCGCCGCTACCGACATTGCCAGCACACGCACCAAAACGAAAAGGTGCCTTCGCGAAGGCGCTTGGTCGAGGCATTCTGCGCATCGGCGGCTGGCGCGTAGTCGGCGAGTTTCCGGACTTGCCGCGGCTGGTCATCATTGCGGCGCCGCATTCGTCGGCTTGGGATGCGATCTGGGGTCTGGCGGTCAAGTTGGCGCTGGGCATTGACCTCGTGTTCATGGCCAAGCGCGAAGCGTTTATCGGCCCAGTCGGTTGGGTGCTGCGCTGGCTAGGTGGCATCCCGATTGATCGCAAAGCGCCAGGCGGCATCGCCGGGCAAATCGCTGGGCGCATGAAGAACAGTGAGCAGATGTGGTTCGCACTTGCCCCCGAAGGCACGCGGCGTCACGTCACCCGCTGGAAAACTGGTTTTTGGCACATCGCCCGCCGCGCCGATGTGCCGGTGCTATGCGCCTGGTTTCACTACCCCGACCGCACCATCGGCCTGGGTCCGCTTATTGAATTGACCGATGACGTCGACGCAGACCTCGCTCGCTTGCGCGCGATCTACGCGCCGCATAGGGGCAAGCACCGCGGGGTGTGAATCTGGCTTCCGCCTCTGCGGGCGGTGCGTGAGATCTACGTCAGCGTGACCCAGCACCGACATGAACGGCTTGCATGTTTGCGTGGGTCAACGCACCGACGTCGCAGCTAGGCATCTCCACTCTGGTTTGACAGGCATCAGCCTTGTCGCTCTTGCACCCATGCAGGAGCGCGCCCTTCAGGAGAACCGCATGAATTCAGCACACGCAGAACGCAATTCCGTTAGCTACGACACGTCAGATCGGGCCGTCGAGAGCAGCCATCCGAACATGGTGACCGGCCTGTTTCCTGATCGCAGCAGCGCCGAGCGCGCATACACCGGCATCACCAGCCGTGGCTACGACAAGGGCGACATCAATCTGGTGATGTCGGACAAGACCCGCGAGGCGCATTTCCCGAACACGCCGAATGTCGACACTGACCTCGGCAACAAGGCCGCCGAAGGCGCGGGTGTTGGCGGCGCGATTGGCGGCACCGTGGGTGCAATCGTTGCAGCGCTGGCGGCAGTCGGCACCTCGATTGCCATTCCGGGCCTAGGCTTGGTGATTGCAGGCCCGATCGCTGCGGCATTGGCTGGTGCGGGTGCCGGTGGTCTCACCGGTGGTTTGGTCGGTGCCTTGGTCGGTTGGAACATCCCGGAAGATCGGGTCAAGTTCTATCAGGACGGCATCAATCAGGGCGGCATCCTGATGGCGGTCAAGCCACGCACCGCCGAAGACGCTGAGTATTTCGAGCGCGAATGGAAGGCAGGTCAAGCCAAGCACGTTTACCGCTAAAAGTAGATTGACGACGCACGGGCCGCACCGCAGGCCCGTGCATGCGGGTCGACCTCACTGCGAGGTCGACCCGCCTCTCGTCAGGCGTGGGTAGTTAAGACGCCGCGCTACCGCTTATCAGGAGTTGACCGTGGATCTGAAGAGCGGCTATCCCTACTGGGCCATCAAGAATGGCCTGATGTATGCATTCCCGAGGTTAGAGACGGATCTGCGTTGCGATGTCGTCGTAGTCGGCGCGGGGATTACCGGCGCCTTGATCGCGAATGAGCTGGCCAGTCATGGCCATGAAGTCGTGGTGCTGGATCAGCGCGATGTGGGCTGGGGTAGCACGGCTGCCAGCACGGCGCTGCTGCAGTACGAAATCGATACTCACGCAACCGACCTTGAGAAGCGCTACGGTACGGCGGCGGCCTTGCTTGCATATCAATCCTGCCTCACTGCGATCAGTCAACTCGGCGACGTGGCGCACAGCGTAGGAGATGTCGATTTTGCCCTCTGCGACAGCTTGTACTACGCCAGCAAGCGTGCCGACCAAGCGCCCTTGGCGGACGAGTTTGCGTGGCGCGAGGCGCACGGGTTTCCCGTCACGTGGCTAAGCCGCAGTGTGCTGAAAGCGAAATACGACATGACTGCGCCAGCGGCCATTCTCAGTTCAGTGGCAGCGCGCGTGGACCCGTATCGGCTTGCGTCCCGCGTGCTAAGGCGTCTGCAACGACAAGGCACGCGTATCTTTGATCGGACTCAGGTCACGTCGATCAGCGCAACCTCGCGCTCGGTGCACCTCACGACTGAAAGCGGCCTATCGATTCAAGCCAAACACGCGGTCATCGCCAATGGCTACGAAGCACAGCGCTGGTTGCGCCAACGTGTCGCCCAAAATCGCAGCAGCTACGCCTACATGAGCGATCCGATCAATCGCTCTGACCTCGGTTGGTTGACGAAGACGATGGTATGGGAGTCCGCCCGACCGTATCTGTATTTGCGTACGACCGGCGATGGTCGTTTGCTGGTGGGTGGCGAGGACGACGACCGTGACATTCCCGCGCGTCGCGACCGCATGGTCGACCGCAAAGCCGCCACCCTGCAACGCAAGGTCGCGCGCTTGTTTCCGCATCTGCCCGTGCAACCCGCATTTGCCTGGGCCGGCACGTTTGCTGAAACCAAGGACGGATTGCCGCTGTTTGGTCGGCATCCGCAATATGGTCCGCGGGTGCTGTTCGCGCTCGCTTATGGCGGCAATGGCATCACCTACAGCATGCTCGGTGCGGGCCTGCTGCGTGCACAGATCGAACGCCGATCCCACCCATTGACCACACTGTTTTCGTTTGCCCGACTCGGCTGAACGTAAGCCTTGTGCAGCCAGCGAGGTGTGTGCGCTGGCGTACCGATGCGGCCGCCGCTCACGTCTAATCTTGGTTCCGTTGCAGCGTGTCTGAGTTCGTGTTGCCCTCTCCCCCGAGGAGCTTTCGTCTTCTCCCCATGTCGACGCCAGCGTGGCACGGATTCAAGACTCGGCCTGTTGGCACGTGGATAGCGTGCCAACAGGTTTTCTTGATTCCAAGGCGCTCTAGCGCTCCGACGCTCCGCCCTCGAAGTAATCGCGGCGCGTGAACAGCTCAGGTTTCACCAGATCCACAAACGCGCGCGCATGCGGGCTCAGGTATTTGCCTTTGCGGATGACGATGCCGTAGCTGCGCGGGGGAAAGAACTCGCGCAGGTTGCGGA
Source organism: Pseudoxanthomonas sp. (assembly GCA_031408455.1). GTDB lineage: Bacteria > Pseudomonadota > Gammaproteobacteria > Xanthomonadales > Xanthomonadaceae > JANNWF01. The sequence goes on from JANNWF010000032.1 coordinate 10,287, forward strand.
TGGCGAGCACGCTGCGGTCGGCCTCGGTCAGGCAAATGCCGGTGACGATGGAAATGCCCAGCCCCATGGCGACGTATTGTTTGATGACTTCCCAGCCGCCAATTTCCAGCGCCACTGTGTAGGGCACGCGGCGCTGTTGGAAGACCAGATCGACCAATCGATAAGTAGTCAGCCGTTTCGGCGGCAGGATCAAGCCGTAGGGAGAAATATCGGTGAGTGCCAGCGCCGAGCGCTTGGCTAGGGGGTGTTCCAGCGGCGTGATCAGCATCGGATCAAAACTGTGCGTAGCCGCGTAGTCGATGTCGTTCGGCACATCGAGCATCGAGCCCACCGCGAGATCGACTTCATCGGAGCGAATGCGCGCCAAGCCATCAACGCCGGTGACGTTGTGCAGCTTCAACTGCACCTGCGGATAGGCCTCGCGAAATGCGGCCACCAGCGGCGGCAGCAAGTACAGAATGGTCGACGAGCCAGCGGCGATGTTGAGTTCACCCGCGTCCATGCCTTTCAAGCGCCCGCGAAACTCGCCCTCGATGCCGTCGATGCCATCGACCAAGGGTCTAGCGAGTTCGTATAGCGCTTGGCCCTCGCGAGTCATGCTCAAGCGTCGGCCGATGCGGTCGAACAGGCGTACTTTCAGTTCGCGCTCAAGTGCGCCCAATTGCAGGCTGACCGCCGGCTGGCTCAAGAACAACGCTTCCGCCGCCCGCGTCACCGAGCCCAACCGCGCCGCATGACAGAACGCGCGCAGTTGCTTGATCCGGCTGCCTTTGTAGTAGTGCGGGCGAGTGGTCATGGGTACCTCATCCAGCGGTGTGGTTGCATAAACGCCGGTGGGAGCGCCGGAAGGCGCGATGCTTTTGGGTTGAAAAA
>JANNWF010000033.1:0-3413 GCA_031408455.1 Pseudoxanthomonas sp.
CGCCAGCACGCGGCCATCGGTCACCAGGCCCAATGACTCCACCGCTGCGAGCACGCATTCGGGGTCGAGCTTGGCATACGGCGGTGCCGGCACCGGTGGGAGCAGCGTCTTCTTGCTCACCTGCGAATGCCGTGCTCAGGTGAAGCCACAGCCTGTTCCAATGCGGACGCGCTGGTGTGCAGTGGCGGCAGCAAGTAGCAGTGATTGCCCACCGCCAACAGTCCTGCCTCAGCGAACGCCTTACGATAAAACGCGGGCGACCGCCGCAGCCAGCCGAACTCGTCGCCTTCGGCTTCATCGCCGCGGCAGAACAGATCGAGAAAGGCCATGCCGTGGCCCAATTCGGCGAATCCCGACAAGCCAAGGCGCAGCGTCTTGGTATCGAGATAGTGGATCACGTCTGAGCACACCAGCAGATCGACGCTGCGTTCAAACCGCAATTCCGCCAGTTGCTTGAATCCAACCAAACGCAAATTGCGTGAGCGACCGTAGCGATTGACCGCGTAGTGACTGGAATCCAATCCCATGTAGTCGAGGGCGGGTCGCAGGCGCAGCAACGGCGCGCGCCACGCGCCTTCGCCGCAACCGATGTCGAGCACTGATCGCAGCGGCCGCGCGAGATGGTATTCGCAGGCGGCGACTGCCAACGCGACTTTGCGTTGCAATCGGGCAACGGTACCGGTGGTTCCGCCCGGCGGGCGATACCAGCGGTCGAAGTACTCGCGGTCGTAGAGCTTGGCCATATCCGCAGGGTAGCGGGTCGGAGTTGGCTTGGGGCGCTACGCTTCAGGTCCTATTGGTGGCGAAGATCCCAATGAACCGTCATTCCCGCGCAGGCGGGAATCCAGTGTTGTGGCAACGGTTCGGTAGCGGCCAGTGCGCTGGATCCCTGCCTGCGCGGGGATGACGGAATGTCGCAGTCATGCCTTCCGGCGCTCCCACAAACGCCGAACCACCGCCTCACGCGTGCTTGCGAATGAAGTCGCGTACCTGCGGATACACCTCTTCGCGCCAGCGGCGGCCGCTGAAGATGCCGTAGTGACCCGCGCCTTCCACGGTCAGATGGTGTTTCTGATCAGGTGTCAAACCGCGACAAAGATCGTGCGCGGCCTGGGTTTGACCGAGCCCGGAGATATCGTCCAGCTCGCCTTCAATCGTCAGCAGGCCGCCATTGCGAATCGCATCCGGATTGACCCGCTCGCCCGCCACATCCCACTCGATGCGCGGCAACAGGTGTTGCTGGAAGACGATGCGAATCGTGTCGAGGTAATACTCTGACGGCATGTCCAAGACCGCGTTGTATTCGTCGTAGAAGCGGCGGTGACTTTGCGCGTCGTCGAGATCGCCCTGGATCAGATCCTGATAGAAGTCCCAGTGCGACTGCGCATGCCGATTCGGATTCATGGCGATGAAGCCGGCGTGTTGCAAAAATCCGGGATAGACCTTGCGACCGCGACCCGGATAGTTGTCTGGTACTTGGTGAATCACGTTGTTGCGAAACCACGCCAGCGGCTTGGTGGTCGCCAGATTGTTCACTTGCGTCGGGCTGCGTCGGCTATCGATGGGGCCACCCATCAAGGTCAGGCTGCGCGGTGTGGCTTCGCCACGGGCGGCCATCAGCGAGATCGCCGCCAACACCGGCACCGTGGGCTGACAGACCGAGATCACATGCAGGTTTTCTGCACCCAACAAGCGGATGAAGTCCTGGATGTAGGCGACGTAGTCGTCCAGATGAAACGCGCCTTGGTCAAGCGGCACCATGCGTGCATCAATCCAGTCGGTGATCCAGACTTTGTGATCGCCCAATAGCGTGCGCACGGTATCGCGCAGCAGGGTGGAGTGGTGTCCCGACAGCGGCGCGACCAGCAGCACCTTGGGGTCGTCCTTCAGATCACCGACGACGGCCGAATCGTCGCTGTAGCGCTTGAAGCGCACCAAGCGACAGAACGGCTTCAGCGCGGTTTCCACCTCGACAATGGGCAAGGTGTGGCCGTGCGCTTGCACGCTGCGAATATCGAACTGCGGTTTTTCGTAACCTTTGCCGAGCCGATGGAACAGCTCGTAGCCCGCTGATATGCGTTGCGCGCCGGGCATCTTGGACAGCCAGCTTTGTGGCTCGCCGTACATGCGGGCGGCGGCTTCGGCGCCGTATACCCACGGGCGCAACATGGCGCGTGTCATTTCGTGCATGCGGTAGAGCAAGTTCAGTCTCCTGCAGCAATTGGTGCGGCGCATCATTGCACAGCGCCAACGTGAGCGATGTGATCGGGTCGAGGTGATTGGCTTGACGCGTTTGCGGTGGGGAACCAACGCGCTGCACTTCGTCCACGCCGCGTCCTGCGCTACGCTGACCGCCGGCGCCTAACGAGAACTCACATGACCGCGTTCAACGATTTCAAAGCGACCACCATTGATGGCGACGAGCAGTCACTTGGCGATTACGCTGGCAAAGTGGCTCTGGTGGTCAACACCGCCAGCAAGTGTGGCTTCACGCCGCAGTACACCGGGCTGGAGGCGCTGTATCGCAAATACGCCGACAAAGGTCTGGTGGTGCTCGGCTTTCCCTGCGACCAATTCGGTCACCAGGAGCCCGGCAATGAGGCCGAGATCAAGAACTTTTGCTCGCTGAGTTACGACGTCAGCTTTCCACTGTTTGCCAAGGTGAATGTCAATGGAAGTGACGCCCATCCACTTTTTCGCTATATGAAAAAGGAAGCCAAGGGTTTGCTTGGCAGCGAGGCAATCAAGTGGAACTTCACCAAGTTTTTGATTGATCGCGAAGGCAAAGTGCGTCGCCGCTACGGGCCGACGGACACGCCTGAAAGCATCGAGAAGGATTTGCTGGCGCTGCTCTAGAGGATTTGTTGGCATCGCTTTCCTAGCGGGCCGCGCTCCCACGCGGCTGCTTTGGAAGGTTAGGTAATCGACAACAGCTTTGAAGGAGAGCCGCGCTCCTGCGCGGCTGCTCGATCAGCGACAAGAGCAGCGCCGCGCCGCGGGAGCGGTGCCCACCAATAAAGCGAATTCGCTCTATTCATCACGGTAGACCCATGGACTCACTCGCCCAGAAAGACATCGCCAACGTCCTTCACCCCGCTACCAACTTTCATGCGCATCGTGAAAGCGGGCCACTCATCATCGAGCGCGGCGAAGGCATCTACGTGTATGACACTACGGGCAAGCGCTATCTGGAAGGTTTGGCAGGGTTGTGGTGCGTGGCCATCGGCTACGGTGAGCAAGCCTTGATTGACGCGGCGACGGCGCAGATGAGCAAGCTTGCCTACGGGCATATGTTTGCGTCGCGCAGTCATGAGCCGGGCATTCTGCTGGCCGAAACACTCAACCAATGGTTGCCAGCGAGTCGTCGCCATACAGGCCCTTGGCGCATTTTCTATGGCAATTCGGGATCGGAT
>JANNWF010000034.1:0-1836 GCA_031408455.1 Pseudoxanthomonas sp.
GTCAGTCATGGGGCGTAGGAGCGGGGCTGGGGGCTGGGGGCTCGGGACTCGTTATCGAGTCAAACGTAGCCCGGATGAAGCGCAGCAGAATCCGGGGGCCATGCTGCGATCCAAGCCCCGGATTCCGCTGCGCTGCATCCGGGCTACGCAAGGTTCGATATCTATTCTCACTCCTACGGCAACAATCGAAAGCGGTGTACTTGGTTGGGGTCGACGTCAATCGAAGTGTCGGTATTGGCCGCTTCATCCGCCGCCAGCAAGCCAATGCCATTGGCACTGCGGGTGAAGCCAGCAATACCTGTGCTCAGATCAACGGCCAATAGCATCGCATCTGCTTGCGCGCTGGTCAGATCCACTTCGCGGACGATGGGCATCTTGCGCAGTTGACCGAGCAACCGCGCATAGTCTTCGGCCGATCCAATCCCGGCAACGCGGATGGTGAATCGACCCGGCGAGCCGGCGCTGGCCAGATCGATGGCATAGCGGGCTGATAATGCGTTCGCGGCGAGTTCCGCACCGGCGGCCAGTGCCACCGCCGAATCCGCATTGCTGGTGGATTCCTGCGCCAACTGCTCGCCGTCTTGCAGCACCTGCCAGTCTGCCACCCACAGCGCGCCTTCGCGATACAACTTGCCCATCAAGACCGTGTTGCTGTTGTAGCGGTGCGCGGCAGCTTGCGCCGTCGTTTGATCAGATGACCACACTTTGGCGGCGTCGATGCGCTGCTGATCTTCGACATCCAGTAGTGGATAGGTAAGCCGCAATCCCCGCTGAGCCGCGCGTGCGGTGAGCGCCACAACCGCCTGGGCTTGGGCACTGCCCAGCAGACGCGGCCCGCGCCCATCATCAATCGCCAACCAGACCACCGGCTGCGGACGTGGCTCCGGCCACAGCGTGCGACCGGCTGCGCTCAAGGCTCGATCCACGGCGCCTGCATCAAAGCGCGCAATCAAGTAAGTCCGACCGCTCGTTTCATCCTGTCGATAGCGAAATTGCAGAACGGAGGCGGCGGCTTCGGCCAATGCCGAACTCAAGCGGGAATCGTTGGCCGCGCCGGGATCACCGGTGCGTTTGACAAATACCTCACCCATCGCTGCCGGTAGCGCGGTGAGTCGATCCTGCTCCGACTGGGAAGTGACGGCCACTTCGCCCTCATACGCATCCAGTGCTTGCGCGTGCAATGCAGATGTCGCGCCGATGCCCAACAACCAAGCGAGCACCCCTCCAATCAGCGTCAGCGACGTTTGCATTGCGGTTTCCTAGTTAATCGGTGAGGTCAAACAGTGAAGGCATGGTGCCCAATGCAGGCGTGGGCGTCCATGCGGCAGCAAGCACGCCGATGCTGCCTGATAAACTGCGTGCCCCTTGACGCCACCCCGGACGCATCTGTGACCACGCCAGTCAAACCGCTCACCTATCGCGAAGCCGGTGTGGATATCGACGCGGGCAATGCCTTGGTCGAGCGCATCAAACCGTTGGTCAAGCGCAGTTTCCGACCCGAAGTGATGGGTGGACTCGGCGGCTTCGGCGCGCTGTTCGACTTGTCCGGCAAGTATCGCGAACCGGTGCTGGTGTCGGGTACCGATGGCGTGGGCACCAAGTTGAAATTGGCGCAACAACTCGGTCGCCACGACAGCATTGGAATCGACTTGGTCGGCATGTGCGTCAATGATGTGCTGGTGCAAGGCGCCGAGCCCTTGTTTTTTCTCGACTACTTCGCCACTGGCAAGCTGGATGTCGATACCGCCGCGGCGGTAGTGGGTGGAATCGCGCTCGGTTGTGAGCAAGCTGGCTGCGCCTTGATCGGTGGCGAGACCGCCGAAATGCCCGGCATGT
>JANNWF010000035.1:0-3719 GCA_031408455.1 Pseudoxanthomonas sp.
CGGCGAGGTCGAAGTCGTGGACCCAGGTCGTGCGCGACACGCTTCTGCATGTCACACGCACCCAGCACACCCTGCATGGCTCCCGGAAACGAAACCATGATCTCGTCGCCGATGGTCTTGATCACCCGTCCACCGTGGCGCGCCGCTACTTCGGACAAAGCGCCGAGTACGGCTGAAATGATTCGACGCGCCTCGACATCACCACGTTGCTCAAAGAGCTTGGTGCTGCCACTGACATCCGCGAACAAGGTGGTGAGCTGCTTGGTGTTGCTCATGAGTTAGCGTGAAAGACGTTCCGGTTCAGTGCTTTTTTCCCTTCCCGATGTTCGGGGAGGGCTGGAGGGGGTTTAGGAAGCACACTGCTTTTACTGACGGTCATGGCGGCCAAAACTTACTTGATGCAAAAGTGGTCGGTCGCCATGGCCGTCAGATAATAGGCAATCCGACGGCCGCCGTCACCACGAACCGCGACGTGGCGAGCAAGTATGAGTTATCGCAGGGCTTCAGCTGCCGCTACGATATCGTTTTCCGCAGGTAATACCAGCAGTGCTGCGCCGGCAAGGGGTGTGAATGTGTCAACTCCTACGACACGACCGCTCGCGACTCCGCCCAAGCCAGCCTCCGCCAGCGCGGTATAGATGCCTTCACCCACGCCAGCTGCGCGGCGTCCTTCGTCCACAATCAAGATGCGTCGCGCCGATTTGGCCTGTCCGGCAATGTATTGACTGTTGAGCGGCACCAACCAGCGCAGATCGACCACGCTGACACTGAATCCGAGTCGCTGCTCGATTTCGCGCGCAGCGCGCAGGCTCATCGGTACGCCATTGCCGTAGGTGAAAATCACCAAGTCCTGACCATCGCCAGCGGCGGGTGAGTACAGCCTGCCCTCGCCCAACGTCATCGACTCGCCTGGCGCCGGATAGCGGGTCAACCAGCCGCCGTCGCCAGGCTCGTACAAGTCCTTGGTCATGTACAACGCGATGGGCTCAAGAAACGCGCACACGCGCCCGTCGATCTGCGCCAACGCAGCCAAGGTGCGCAGCATGTTCACTGCATCGTCGCCGCGCGATGGGCAGCCAACGATCAAACCGGGGATGTCGCGTAGCGCGGTGATCGAATTGTCATTGTGGAAGTGGCCACCGAAGCCCTTCTGGTAGCCCAGCGACGCAATCCGCATCAGCATTGGATTGCGGTATTGCCCATTCGAGAAAAACTGCAGCGATGCAGCCTCACCTCGAATCTGATCGCAGGCGTTGTGGAAGTAGGCGAGATACTGGATTTCCGGGATCGGCAACATGCCCAGATTGGCAAAACCCTGCGCCAAGCCCAGGATCATCGTCTCGTCGAGCAAGGTGTTGAACACGCGCTTGCCCGAGAACGCTTTGAACAGGCCGCGCGTCACGGTATAGACGCCGCCTTTTTGCGCCACGTCTTCGCCGAACAGCAGTGCCTGCGGATACTTGACCAGCAGTTCGTGCAGGGCTTGGTTGATCTGGATGGCGAGATGTCTGGGCGGCAATGCTTCAGGCAACTTATCTTCACCGCCAAACGCCTCGATCCGCGCCGCCATATCGCTGCTGCGCTGGGCTTCGGCTTGCACCTCTGCCGGCGAATACGGCGCCAATGGGCGTATCACTTCTGCCAGTGAGGTGAGTTTTGGTGTTTGATCGGCGCGCTCAGCGGCGGCAAAACAGCGTCGACGGATGGACTCGTAGAACTCGATCAACGCTGCTGGCGTAAACAGACCCGCATTGAGTGCGATTTGTGCTGAGCGCAGCAGCGGATCGCTGGCCTCAACGGCCATCAACTCTTCAATGGCCCGCCATTCAATTTCAAAATCGGTACCCGCGTGACCCATGATGCGGGTGGTGCGCAGATGCAAAAACGTAGGGCGCCGCGTATTTCGACAGTGCTCCACTGCCGCCTGCACCTGCCCGTATCCGGTCGCGATATCGAGTCCATCGGCGCTGAAATAGTCGAGATCGCGACGCGCCGAAAAACTCTGACCGATCCAGCCCGAGGGTGTCTTGACCGAAATGCCGATGCCGTTGTCTTCGCAGACGAACAAGACCGGCGCCGGCAACTTCTGGTAGGCCGTCCATGCGGCCGTATTGAAGGCCGTTTGCGCGGTGGCGTGATTGGCGCTGGCATCACCGAACGAACAAATCGCGATGCTATCGGCGGGAATCGGCGACGTGTGGCCGATGCGGCGCGCTTGTTCGATACCAATCGCGGTGCCCAGCGCTTTCGGCAAATGCGAGGCGATGGTCGAGGTCTGCGGCAATACCCACAACGGCTTGCTGCCCCAGACTTTATGGCGGCCGCCGGAGATCGGGTCTTCACTGCTGGCCGCAAATGACAACGCGGAATCCATCACTGGATCCATCCCCGGCAGCTTGCGAAAGCGCTCGGCCATGAAGCCGCCCGAGCGGTAATGCAAAAACGCCGGATCGGTGTGGCGGGCCAGCCGCGCCACCATCGCATTGCCCTCGTGACCTGAGCTGCCAATGGTGTAAAAAACTTTGTTTTGCACCCGCAGCACGCGCGCCATCAGATCCAGATGGCGGCTGATCAGCTGCGACTCGAACAGATCGAGAAAATCGGCAACGCTGCATTGGCTGCCGGCGCACACGGGCGCCGTTGCGGCTGGACGCGATCCTGCCGGCCCTGCCCACGAACTAACGAACTCAAGAAAATTTTGATCGCAGACTTTGGCGCGATTGATGTCTTTGTGACGCGGATGAATTACAGCAGCAGCGGCCATGCGGATTTGGTACTCGCTTTGAAGAAGGCGGCGAACGACAGCAACGAATGTCAGGTCCCATACTGTTCGGCTAGGCGACCTACTCCACAACCGTCATTCCGGCGAAAGCCGGAATCCAAGCTGGGATTGCCACGCTGCCGAAGTGGATTCCGGCGTTCGCCGGAATGACGAGCAAAAATTAACGGCATTGCCTTCAGACCAAGCCCTTACGACGGCTTTCGCGCCAAACTTCGCGCGTCTGTCCCCACGAATGCACATGCAGGGTCTCGAACGGCGCGGGCAGACGCACTGCCCCGCGATTGCTGGATCCCAAGCGATGCGCAAGCACCTGTGACGGCCGATTCTCTGGGTCGATGGTATGGATGACATCGGTCCAACCCAACGTATCGAAGGCCCAGTCGATGCTCGCCACGGCTGCCTCACGGGCAAATCCTTGGCCCCAGGCCGAGCGAATCAATCCCCAGCCCACTTCGGTACCCGGCCAACCGTCCGGTTGCCACGGCCCGACGCGACCGATCCAGCGGCCGCTTGCCATCTCGATCACCGAGAACATGGCAAAGCCAGTGAGCTGCCACGAGCCGGCCATCGCCATAAAACCACGCCAAACGGCGGCGCGCGGCTGCGGACCACCGATGTAGCGGGCGGCTTCTGGATCAGCCATGAATTCAACCCATGGCTCGAAATCCACCAGCGCCGGCGGACGCAGGATTAGACGCTCAGTCTCGATCCGCAAAGCTTCAATCATCACGGCCGCCAATTCAGAACGCGTTGATACCAGTCAACTGTTTGCCGATGACCAGTTGATGCACGGTCTCGGTGCCTTCGTAAGTGATGACCGATTCCAGATTGAGCGCATGCCGGATCGGGCAGTACTCCGTGGTGATGCCCGCACCGCCTAACACGTCACGCGCTTCGCGAGCGATATCGAGGGCCATCCGGCAGTTGTTCCACTTCG
>JANNWF010000036.1:0-8040 GCA_031408455.1 Pseudoxanthomonas sp.
GGGGCTTCGCCCACGCCTTCGCTTCGCTCGGTCAAAAACCCCTCTCAATCGACGCGAACTCGCGGCTTCATCGCGAGCGCCACATCGGGGTCGCCTTTCTTTTGGTTACTTTTTTTACGTCGGGCTTCCTGCCCTCCGCCCTTCGGACCGCCTTCGGCGTTCCGGCGCGCTCCTGCGCGGCTCGTGGCGAAGCAAAGAAAAGTGACTCGGCGGCCGCTGACCGAGCGAAGCGAAGGCCGGGGCGAAGCCCCGGAACAGACGAAACCGAGCCTCAAAGCCAATTACTGCAAGTGAAGCGCAAGAAAGTGGATTCCGGCGTACGCCGGAATGACGAGTCAGAGCTAGATTCCAGATTTCGCCGGAATGACGAACAAGGGCAGGATTACGGCCTAAGCCGCAACACAAACACACTACCCAGCCGCATCAAACGCCGACCGCATCCACCCCTGCAGTTCAGCATCCACCTCATCGACCGAACCCAGCCGGACACTACCTTGGCACATGCCGCCTGGCGGCAAGATCTTTAGCCGTGGGGTGGCGCTGAAGCCCTTGTAGTTGAGGCCGATCTCGATCAAGTCGCGGGTCGCTGGGCCGACGGTGGCAAACTGTTTTTTGCGGCGCAGACTGACATTGGCTTTCTTCGGTGCCAACTCAAAATCGCCCAAGCCTTCAACCATCCGCATAATCGCCTCGTGCAGAGGCCGCAGGGCTGCTTTGGGACCGCTGTAGATCAGGTCTAGGGGATCGATGTCATTGCCCGGCAACGCCTCTACGGACGCTGGCGCAACCGCGTCAGGCAAGGGCTTGGCAAAGGTATGGATCAGGGTGTTGGCGTCGCCGAAACCGAGCCCAAAGTGCTCGATCAGCCAGCTACGTTTTTCGCCGTGCTTGACTGCACCGCTGGCGGCGACCGCCGCTTGCAATTCGGCAAGGCTCTTGCCGGTCTTCTTTTGAATGTTGGTCAGTTGGGTGTTCAGCGCAGCGGTCAAATCAGCCATGGCGTTGATCTCCGTGTTGATCTTGCAATCCATCGCACTTAGGCAAAGCAGCCGAGCAAGCTCGGCTCTACAAAGTCAAAAACCCCGCGCCCCGGCTCTCGTAGAGCGGACCGAGCGAAGCGAAGGCGCGCGCTGCGCGCGAACTTGATCCGCTGCACGAGCAACGAGGGGCTGGATCCCCGTCTTGGCGGGGATGACGAGGAAGTGCGCCCCAGCCCCCAGTCCCCAGCCCCCAATCCCGCTCTTAACGCTTAACGCTTATCGATTAACGCTTCACTTCACTTCAAACCCGCGCCGTTCCAGCAGCGGCTTGATGTCCGGATCGCGACCAGCAAAGTCGCGGAACAGCTGCATGGCGTCGGCACTGCCGCCGCGCGACAGCAAGGTCTTGCGGAAGTGGTCGCCATTGGCGCGCGTCAGGCCGCCGTTTTCCTGCATCCACTTGACGCTGTCGGCATCCAGCACTTCGCTCCAGATGTAGGAGTAATAGCCGGCCGAATACCCGCCGATGATGTGCGAGAAGTAGGTCGAGCGATAACGCGGCGGCACGAGGTCATAGTCGAGGCCGGCCTTCTTCAGGGCCTCGGCTTCAAACGCGATCACGTCGGTAGGAACCTTGTCGGGAGCCAACTGGTGCAGCGATTGGTCGAGCATCGACGAGGCCAGATACTCGGTGCTGGCGAAGCCCTGATTGAACTGCTCGGCCGCGATGACTTTATCCAGCAGCTCTTGCGGGATAGGCGCACCGGTTTGATGGTGCTTGGCGTAGTTGGCCAGCACACTCGGCCAGGTCGCCCACATTTCGTTGACCTGCGACGGGTATTCGACGAAGTCACGCGGCACCGACGTACCCGAGAAGCGCGGGTAGTTCACCTTCGAGAAAATGCCGTGCAAGGCATGGCCGAATTCGTGGAACAACGTGGTCACTTCATCGAACGTGAGCAGGGTGGGCTGCCCTTCGGTCGGCTTGGGAATGTTTAGATGATTGGCCACGACGGGCTTTTCATTGAGCAAGTCGCTCTGGCTGACGTAAGCATTCATCCACGCGCCACCACGCTTGGACGGGCGCGCGTAGAAGTCACCGACAAACAAAGCCAGCGAGGTGCCATCGGCATCGAACACTTCCCAGGCACGGGCGTCCGGGTGATAGACCGGCAAGTCGGGACGTGGCTTGAAGGTCAGGCCGTAGACTTCTTTGGCAGCAAAGAAAACGCCGTTCTCAAGCACGTTGTTGAGTTCGAAATAAGGCCGCAGCTGACCTTCGTCGAAGCTGTAGCGCTCTTGTCGCACTTTGTTGGCGTAGAAGTCCCAATCCCAAGCAGCGAGCTTGAAGCCGCCCTTTTCTTTATCGATCAGCTTTTGCATGTCGGCGGCTTCACGGCGGGCATTGGCAACCGCTGCCGGTGCCAATCGACCGAGCATCGCGTTGACCGCTTCCGGCGTCGCCGCGGTGGCGTCTTCCAGCGTGTAGGCCGCGTGGTTGGCGTAGCCCAACAATTGCGCACGCTCGGCGCGAATCTTGATGACCTTGGCCAACACTTCGCGATTGTCGAACTCACCACCTTGACTGCCGCGCTTCAACGAGGCCTCGAAAATACGTTGCCGGCTGGCGCGGTTGGTGAGATTGGTCAGCGGTGGTTGGCCAGAGGTGTTTTGCAGGGCGATCAGGAACTTGCCTTCCTTGCCCGCCTCTTTGGCGGCCTTGCCAGCGGCGGTGATCTCGTCCGCGCTCATGCCGGCCAATTCGTCGGCGCTGTCAAATACGACGGCCGACGCGTTTACTTCTTTCAACACGTTTTGGCTGAATGTAGTTTGCAAGGTCGCAAGCTCGGCGTTCATCGCTTTCAGCTGCTCTTTCTGCGCCGCATCGAGCTTGGCGCCGGAGCGCACGAAGTCGGTGTGATAGCGCTCGAGCAAGCGCAGTGATTCCGGATCGAGACCGAGTTCAGCGCGCTTGTCATACAAGGCCGTGATGCGCGCAAACAATTTGTCGTTCAGCGCGATGGCATCGCCGTGGGCAGACAGCTTGGGCGCCATATCGGTTTGAATGGCCTGGCGGGTGTCATTGGTGTCGGCACCGGCCAAATTGAAGAACACCGAGCTGGTGCGATCCAACACGCGGCCCGAGCGCTCGATGGCAACGACGGTATTCTCGAAGGTCGCCGGCTCGGCGTTGTCGGCGATCGCATTGATCTCGGTCAACTGTTCGGCCATGCCGTGCTCCAGCGCAGGCGCAAAGTCTTCGTCGCGAATTTGGTCAAACGCCGGATAAGCGTATTGCAAGGTGCTCACCGCAAAAAACGGATTGACCCGTTCGGCTTTCACTGGCTCGGCGACCTTGGTTTCGACCACCGCAGGCGCAGGCGGCGCGCCACATCCGGCGAGTGTTCCGAGTGCTAGTGCAAGCGCCACGGCGAGCGGCTTTTTCATGGGTGTTTCCTTGACTGACGGCAGATTGGAGCGCGAAGGCTAACCGATTCAGCCGCTGCTGGCCTGTGCTGGAGGGCATGCCGGAGCAATCTCGATGGCGGCCTGCAGCTGCGCCGCGCTGACTGGCTTGCGCAGGAACGTGGTCATCCCCGCCCGCAAACAATCGTTCTCGGCGGCGGCATCCGCGCGCGCAGAAAGTGCGATCAGCTTCAACATCGGTGCTTGGGCATGCAGCAGCGGCGCCAAACTCAATCCGTCGAGGCCGGGCAAGTCCAAATCAATAAATCCGAGGTCAAAGCGCGTCGCCGCCAATTCGGCGAGCGCGGCCAGCGCATGCGGAGCATGGGTGACCCGATGACCCAACGTCGTCAGCAGTTCGCCTACGACCACCGCCACGGTGGGGTCGTCTTCAACCAACAGAATGGTGTGAGGTCCGGTGGCCGACGCAGGTAGGTTGGCGGCAGGCGTCGACTCAGCCAATTCGGCAGCCAGCGGCAAGGGCAGGTCGACCGTGAATGTCGACCCCACGCCCAATTGGCTATCCAACCTAATCGAGCCACCCATCGCGGCGGCCAATTCACGACAGATCGCCAAGCCCAAGCCGCTGCCTCCATGCAGCGCCGCCGTCCGTGCGCCGTCGGCTTGCTGGAAACGTTGGAATAGGGTGATTTGTTGGGCTTCGCTCAAGCCAGGCCCCTGATCGCAGACTTGCAAGCGCACGCCGCCTTCGGCGCCCGAGTTTGCCAGCAGTTGCACGTTGCCGCGCTCGCTAAACTTGATCGCATTGGTGCCCAGATTCAGCAACACCTGTTGTACGCGCATGCCATCACCCAGCAGCCAGCGCGGCAGGACGGCGGATCGTTCGCTGCGGTAAACGAGGCCTTTGTGCATCGCAAGCGGTTCCAGCGTTTGATCGACCGCAGCAAGCAGGGCGTGCAGGTCGAAGGCTTGCTGTAGCAACTCCAAGCGACCGGCTTCGATGCGCGCCAAATCAAGCGCATCGTTGAGCAGCCGCAGCATCAGCCGACCCGACTGCTGGATGCCATCGGCATAGCGCTGCTGACGCGCATCCAGCGGCGTGTTTTTCAACAACTCCGCCATGCCCAACACGCCAGTCATCGGGGTGCGGATTTCGTGGCCCATGGTGGCGAGGAATTCGGACTTGGCGTGCGAGGCGCGCAGCGCCCACAGTCGTTGTTGCTCGGCCAATTCATCGGCATGACGACGCAGCAAACGTCGCCGTTGCCAGCGCCACAGCGCCCACGCCGCCGCCGATGCGAGCAACACGAGCGCTGCATAGGCGCTGGAGGTTTGCCACCAAGGCGGCGCGACAGTCACCGCGAACGCTAGGGGCGGAGCCATCCAAACGCTATCCGCACCCGCGGCAGTCGCTCGGAAGGTGTAGTGGCCCGGCGCGAGGCGCGGATAGCTGCGCTCACCGCTGGCCCCACCGTCGATCCAATCCGGATCGACGCCCTCCAGCTGGAAGCGATAGCGGTGCGCGCTGGGATCGGCAAACGACAGCAATCGCAGCGAAAAATGCAGCTCGCTATCGGCGTGATCCAAGGACAGCGGCTGACCCGCAGGCAGACTGACCAATTGACCGCCACGGCGAATGTCGACGCGCTGCACCAGCAGTCGCGGCGCGACCGTTGGCGTTGCCAGTCGGCTGGGGTCAAACAACACCAGCCCCGTCGCTGTCGCAGCGGCGATCAGTCCGTCTGCCAGCAGCAAGGGCGGGCGATTATTGAATTCCTGACCGGGCAGTCCATCGCGTACGCCGTAGCGCCGGACTTGCTGCGTCGCCGGTCGATAGTGCAGCAAGCCGCGCGCACTGGTGAGCCAGATATCGCCAGCGGCATCGATGACCAAGCCCCCCGCTTCCACCGCGGGCAGACCTTGGGCAGCAGTCACCTGCAGCCGGCGATGCAAGCCATCGGGGACCAATTCGAACTGTTCCAGCGCGCCTAGGCGTTGCGTCCAAAGCGCCCCATCTTTTGCAAAGGCGAACGCAAACACGCGCTCGGTTGGCCCTCCGGCAAGCGCGGTGATCAGCCCGGATTGCGGGTCGCGCCGGTACAGGCCGCCTGCCCCTGCCAACCACAGCGCACCATCCGGACCCAGCGCGAGCTGTTCGGTATCGCCGCCAATCAGGCCACTGCCATCGCCGGGAACGTGCTGGGCCAAACGGCGCCCTTGGCGATCACGATGCTCAATTCCGCCGCCATTCGCCGACAACCAGATGCCACTATCGCCATCGCTGATGAGCAGATCGACCGGTCCCGCTGGCGGCGCATTATTCGGATCTCCTGCGGGCCAATGACGCAGTGCGCCGCCGTCGGCAGCAAGCCGCGACAGGCCCGACTGATAACCCATCCACACTGCACCATCGGCGGTTTGCAGCACTGACCACAGGCGTCGATCCGGCAGTTGTCCTGCGCTCTGCAAGCGATGCTCGACACGACCCGTCGCCAGTTCGATACGGTCCAACACGCCACCGGCTCCCACCGCCCACAGGCTTCCGTCGCTGCTGGCGGCTACGCCCCGCGGGGTCGCGCTCAGCGATTCCGTCTTGCCTTCCTCGGGCTGCAACACGCTGAAGTTGCGCCAACCCGGTGCCAAGCGCGCCAAGCCGCCACCCAAGGTCGCAAACCACAAGCCGCCCTCGTGGTCTTCCAGCATCGCCAGCACCGCGCCATTGGCTAATGCGTGACTGTGGCGCGGCGCACCTTGAAATCGCTTGATGGAACCGTCGGTCACCCGGTTCAAACCGCTGCGTGTGGCAATCCACAAATTGCCGCTGCGATCACGCAGCAGATCCATCACGCCCACGTCGGTCAGCCCTTCGCGTTCGGCGGCCGGCGCGATGCGACCGTCGGGCTCGCGGCGATCCAGCCCACCACTACTGCCGATCCACACGGTGCCATCGGCTTCTGGCGACAGGCTGAAAATATTCGGCCCGCTGGTGCCTCCGGCGCCGATGGCAATGTGCTCAAAACCTTGCTCGGTGTAGCGATCCAAGCCCGCCGCTCCGCCCACCCACAGCACGCCCTTGGCATCCATGGCCAGGGAGAGCACATGCTCGGAGGCAAGAGAATTCGGATCTGCCGGATTGTGATGAAACGCTTGCACCTGACCCGAGTCGGCATTCAATCGATACAAGCCGCCACCGAAACCACCGAACCACAATGCACCATCGGCGGTTGAGGTGATCGCCCACACATCATCCAAGGCGATGGGTGAGGGTCGATCACGGCGATAGTGCACAAAGCCGCCGGCGTCCTCGCGCAACAGGCTTAAGCCGCCGCCCTCGGTGCCGACCCACACGCGGTCGTTGGCATCGACGTGCAGCGCTTGCACGACATTGCTAGGCAAGGACGTCGGCTCGGCTGGATCGTGTCGATAGATCGCAAACGCCACACCATCAAAGCGCGCCAGCCCGTCACCGGTGCCTACCCATAGATAGCCGCGAGCGTCTTGGGCCAAGGCGTAGACCTTGTCCGAGGGCAGTCCGTCGCTTGAGGATATTGGCCTGAACAGAGGTGTTTCGGGAAGCAGCACCGCCGCGCTCAGCGAACTGCCCAGTGTCACCAGCCACAGGAGCACGATCAGCCGCAGCAGCATCCAGTTCTCCCAACGTAATCGTCATCCCCGCGCAGGCGGGGATCCAGTGCGCGCGGACTGAAGATCCACCCTACACCACACTGGATTCCCGACTTCGCGGGAATGACGGTGATAGGTGCGTTTGAACTTCAAGTGGGGAAATCGCTACTTCGAAATATCCACATCCTTGGTTTCGCGCAGAAACAGCGTACCAATCAGAAAGCTCATCAGCGCAATCACGATGGGATACCACAGTCCATAGTAGATATCGCCGGTCGCCGCCACCATCGCAAACGCGGTGGTGGGCAGGAACCCACCGAACCAACCGTTGCCGATGTGATACGGCAAGGACATTGAAGTGTAGCGAATGCGCGTCGGAAACAACTCCACCAACCACGCCGCGATGGGGCCGTAGACCATCGTCACATAGATCACCAACAGGGTTAGCAGCGCCAGCACCATGGGCGTGTTGATCTGTGTTGGATCGGCCTTCTCCGGATAGCCCGCATCCCTCAAGGCGCCTTGCAATTCAGTCGTGAAACGCGCGGATTCGGCCTGTACTTCAGTGGAAGCTAGCCCGGCGGCTTCAAACGAACGCACATCACGTTCGCCAACACGGATCACCGCCGTGCTGCCCGACGGCAACTCGACATTGCGGTAAGGCGTGCCACCTTTGGCAAGTGCAGCTTTGGCGATATCACAGGAGGTGCTGAACTTGGAGGTACCGATGGGATTGAACTGGAAGCTGCACGTCGCAGGATCGGCGCTAACGATCACCGGACTGGTCTCGGCGGCCTTTTCAATTGCCGGATTGGCGTAGTGGGTGAGCGCTTTGAAGATCGGGAAGTAGGTCAGCGCGGCGATCAGGCAGCCGGCCATGATGATCGGCTTGCGACCCGTCTTGTCGCTCAACCAACCGAACAGAATGAAACACGGCGTACCAAGCACTAGTCCGCCGGCGATCAGGAGGTTGGCCTCGGTGACGTCGACCTTGAGCGTTTGCGTGAGG
>JANNWF010000037.1:0-3533 GCA_031408455.1 Pseudoxanthomonas sp.
GCGGCGGCCCTCGTGGCCGCCGCGGTGTTTCCGGTCCATGCGCAAGGTCGGCTGAGTCTGGCTGAGCGCGTGGAACGCCTCGAGAGCGCGCAGGCCCAGCCTGACGCTCCCGACCAGAATTTGCAGTTGCTCAATCAGGTCAACGATTTGCAGGCTGAGCTTCAGTCACTGCGCGGGCTGATTGAGCAACAGGGCTTTGAAATTGAGTCGCTGAAAAAGCGTGGCCGTGATCAGTACGTCGATCTGGACTCGCGCATGTCGCGGCTTGAGGGCGGTGGTGCAGTCTCGCCGAGTGGGTCCGAGTCAGCGCCAGCGCAAACCGAAGATGGCTTCGAGCCCTTGCCCGCTGATCCAGCGCTCAGCCAATCACCGGCTGTGCTTGAGACTCCGGGTGTGGTCATGGAAGCACCCGAAGTTCGTCCTTCTGTGGATGGTGGTGGCGAGACCACAGAGTTAGGCGATGTCGATCCAGCAACCGTCGATCAAGAAGGCGCGGACCCAGCGGGCGAGCGGCCGCTTTACGACTCCGCGTTCGACGCGCTGAAAGAAGGTCGCTATGCCGAATCGGCGAAGCGCTTCCAGACGTTTCTGGGCAGCTACCCGAGCGGCAGTTACGCGCCCAATGCGTGGTATTGGTTGGGCGAGAGCTACTATGTGACGCAGAACTATCCGATCGCACTGGAGTCTTTTCGCGAGCTGCTGACGTCGTTTCCCGATAGCGCCAAAGCGCCTGATGCCTTGCTAAAAGTTGGCTATTGCCAATACGAACTGCGCCAATGGGATGAAGCCGAAGCGACCTTGAACCAGGTCATTGAGCGCTACCCGGACAGCACCGTTTCGCGTTTGGCCCAAGGCCGATTGCGCGCTTTGCGGCTCGAAGGCCGCAATTAGAAGCAAGCGTGGGTGGGCGCTGATGCCCACCCACTAGCTGCAAGCGAGTTCAAGTAATGTCCGTCGTCGACCTTGTCCCCGCCGCGCCAACTATCGCCCCTGAACGCCTTAGGCTGACCGAGATTTTTCTCTCGCTTCAAGGCGAGGCTCGGCACGTAGGTTGGCCCACTGTCTTCATTCGACTCACCGGCTGCCCGCTGCGTTGCGGCTATTGCGACACCGCCTACGCGTTTCATGGTGGCGACTGGTGGAGCATCGAAGGCGTCTTGGCGGCAGTCGCCAAGCATGGCACTCGCCACGTGTGCGTCACCGGTGGTGAGCCGCTTGCTCAGAAGCGTTGCCTGAATTTGTTAAGCCAGTTGTGCGATGCCGGCTACACGGTTTCGTTGGAGACCTCGGGCGCCTTGGATATCAGCGAAGTCGACGCACGCGTCGCGCGAGTGATCGACATCAAGACGCCGGGCTCGGGCGAAGTCAGCCGCAATCGCTGGGAAAACCTGCGGCACCTACGCGCCGACGATCAACTCAAATTTGTGCTCTGTGATCGCACAGATTTCGACTGGGCCTGCGCGCAGGTGCGCCAGCACGCGCTCAATGAGCGTTGCGATGTGCTGTTCTCGCACAGCCACGCCCAGGTGAGTGCGACCCAGCTCGCCGACTGGATCCTGGCCGAACACATTGCAGTGCGCTTTCAAACCCAGCTGCACAAGCAGTTGTGGGGCGACGCGCCAGGCCGCTAGTAGTCCGTTTCACCAAAACATTGACGCAATGAAACCGATGGATTTTTTTGTCAGACGAGGCGCGGGGCCGCAGCCGCACTTGCGGTGCGGCAAGGTCCTGCAACGAAGTATGGCGAAAAAAGACGCGGTTTCATGTCACTGTTTTGGTGAAACGGGCTACTGGTGATCGAACTCATGCAACCAAACTCTGATGCAAGCGCCGTGGTGCTGCTCTCCGGCGGCATGGATTCCGCCGTCGTCTTGGCGATGGCGCAAGAGCGTGGCTTGCGTTGTCATGCCCTCAGCGTCGCCTACGGCCAACGCCATACGTCGGAACTCGCTGCAGCCGCAGGCTTGGCCGAGGCCATGCACGCCGCGTCCTACAAAGTCGTCAACGTCGATCTGCGCCACATCGGCGGCTCCGCATTGACCGCGGATATCGATGTGCCCGACCACGGTGGTGCGGGCATTCCGATCACTTACGTGCCAGCGCGCAACACCATCATGCTGTCGGTCGCACTAGGCTGGGCTGAAGTCTTGGGTGCCGCCGAATTGTTCTGCGGCGTCAATGCGGTGGATTACTCTGGCTATCCCGATTGCCGACCCGCCTTCATCGAAGCATTCGAGCGCTTGGCCAACCTTGCCACCAAGGCGGGCGTTGAGGGTCAGTTCATGCGCGTCAATGCACCGCTGATGGCGATGAGCAAGGCTGATATCGTCCGCGAAGGCATGCGCTTGGGAGTCGACTTCGCCGCCACTGTTTCCTGCTATCGCGCCGATGCGAGTGGTCGCGCCTGCGGCCACTGCGATGCCTGTCGATTGCGCGCGGAAGGCTTTCACAACGCCGGTGTTGCCGATCCGACCCGCTACGCCTGACCGGCTGATGCTTGTCCAAGCCCGCCGCGATAGCTAAACTGCGCGGCTGGCTCGCGTCGTCGTCATCGGCTCGGCGTGCTCACGTCGCAGTCCCGCTTCGGCGCCTAAACTGCCACGGTCGCTTTTCAGTGGGTCGTTAGCTCAGTCGGTAGAGCAGCGGACTTTTAATCCGTAGGTCGACGGTTCGAATCCGTCACGACCCACCACTGGAAACAAACACTTAGGTGTGCGAATCGGTCAAAAATGGACCGCCTCCTGAAAATGCTCCTGAAAATTAACCCGATTTCGGCCCACGACCGCATCGACGCGGCAACCGTGGAGGACGCATGAACATTCATCCCATCCGCACCAAGCGCGACTACAAGGCCGCCTTGAAGCAGCTATCCGCGTACTTCGACGACGAGCCAGTGCCTGGTACCAAGGAGGGTGATCGCTTCGAGGTGGTCACTCTGCTTGTGGAAGCATATGAAGCCAAGCATTTCGTAATCGAGGCACCGGATCCAATCGAAGCGATCCGGTTTCGCATGGATCAAGGCGGACTGACCGTGAAGGATCTCGTCCCTTCAATCGGCCAGCTGAATCGCGTCTACGAGGTACTCAACCGTAAGCGAGGCCTCACCCTCGACATGATCCGCAAGCTGCACCGCAACCTGGGTATCCCCGCCGAAAGCTTGATCGGACCCTGAGCCGACATCGGCAAGTGGGTCGACTTTCCAGGAAGCCTGGCAATTCAGTCGAATGATGGCTGCTGGCCGGCAACTGCCGACCCAAAACCGACATTCATCCACCGGCCGGAGTCTTACGCTGTCTTTCGGAAACGCGATGTAATGAACGAGCCAAGCAACACGCCCGCGACATGTCCGGGTTTCGGATAGTGGGCATAGATTAGATCGAGTGTGAACGCCACGGCGATCGTGAACGCGACCGGCAACAGCAGGGACTTCGAGCGATCGACGCCCGAGATCGCCAACCAAAGCCCAGCACCGGCAATCGCCATGATTGCCTGGGATGCACCGGTGCCGAGGTTCCACGGCGGAGCGACGAACA
>JANNWF010000038.1:0-7046 GCA_031408455.1 Pseudoxanthomonas sp.
CTGGCGGGCGCGTTCGTGGTGCAGATGCGAGGCATCCAACAACGCAATCAGCACATTGATGTTGAGCAGAGCGCGCATGCGTGGGCGACTCGCTAGTCGCCAGATTCCGCGCGCAAACGATCGATCAAGTCATTGGTCACCACCACGCCGCGTGCAGGTAGTGGATCGAAACCGTACAGCGCCGGGGCTTCGCCGACGCCTTTGGTGGTGGTTACCGGCTGCCGCACCAGCGCACATCGCGCCAGTTCTGAAATGACGCTGCCCAAGGATTTGTGCTGACGTCGACCCAAATCACGGGCAGCGGTCAACACGTCGTCGTCAATTTCTAAAGTAGTGCGCATGCATCAAATGCTATTGCATCAAATCGATGTGCGCAAGTGACCATCACGCATCTGCAGCACCCGTCCGGCGCGCGCGGCGTAGTCGGGGTTGTGGGTCACTTGAATGATGCTGGTGCCGGCGCGATTGAGGTCGACCAGCAGGTCCATGATCATTTCGCCTTGGCTGGAGTGCAGCGCTCCTGTCGGCTCATCGGCCAGTAGCAAACGTGGCTTGGTGGCCACTGCGCGCGCCACCGCGACCATCTGTTGTTGCCCGCCGGAGAGTTGCCGCGGGTAGTGCGCTCGCTTGTCCAACAAACCGAACCGGCTCAGGGCTTCCTCGACCCGCACGCGACGCTCGTTGCGAGCCACACCAAGATAATCCAATGGCAAATCGATGTTTTCGGCCACATTCAAGTCGTCGAGCAAGTGGTAGTGCTGAAAGACGAGGCCGATTCGCGAGCGTGCAAATTCCTTGCGCTGAGCGTCCTTCATCGCGTGCAGCGCCACGCCAGCAAAGTGGTATTCGCCTTGCCAGTCCGCATGCAGCAAGCCGAGCACGGCCAACAGCGAGGACTTCCCAGAACCCGAGGGCCCCATGATCGAAACAAACTCGCCCTCGGCAAGCTCGAAGCTCACGTCATTGAGAACTGGCTGCTCGCTGGCACCAATTCGGTAACGCTTGTTGATACGTTTTAGAGAGAGCATTGCCTTAAGTCTCAGTCATACCGCAACGCCGTCGTTGGCTCGACGCGAAGCGCGCGCCTAGCCGGCAACCAACTAGCGACGGCCGCAGCGGCGGCCAACATCAGCAGTGCCGGCAACCAGACAAAAACATCCACCGATGAGTTGCCATCGCCGACCACGCCGAGTTGCCGGCTGAGCAAGCTGGCGAAGGGGATGCCGATCAGCATTCCCACTGACAGGCCCAGTGCGACCTGCGCGCCGGTGCGCAACAGCACAGCCCGCAACACGCGTGAATTGTCTGCACCCAAGGCGCGACGAATGCCGATCTCGCGGGTGCGCCTGCCAACATTAAAAGCGACGACGCCATACAAGCCAGTGGCCGCCAGCAGCAGGGCGATGACTCCGAACGAGGTGAACATGCGCGCCAGCAACTGCTGCCCGATCATCGCCTCGCGCAACACGTCGACATAGGCGCGCACCCAATACAACGGGGTATCGGCATCCAATGCCTGACTGATTGCATTGAGCCGACCTGCAAACGCCATCGGCTCGCCACGGGTGCGCACGAACAGACTAAAGAACGTCTCCGGTGCCTGCGCGAATGGCACGAAGATGGACTCTTCGCGCTCGTCGTCGATGTCATCCATTTGGATGGACCGAACCACGCCAACCACAGTCACCGTGCGCTCCGCTGCTTCGCCCGGATCAAGCACGATGCGCCGGCCGATCGGCTCCTTGCCGCTGAAGTGACGATCAACAAACGTCTGATCGACAATCGCTACCCGTTCGCTGTCGAGACCATCGGCCTGGGTGAAGCCACGTCCGGCGACCAGCTCGGCACGCAGCGCCGTGAAGAATTGGTAATCGATGGCGCTGTAACCGGGGCTGGGAACACCGGTGGCTGGCTTGGCCACGCCCAGTTCCAGTGCATCGACGTTGAGGCCCATGAGGCCGGGTATCGAGGTGCTGATCGCGGCGGACTCGACGCTGGGCTCAGCGCGCACCGCCAGCAGCAGGTCGTCCACATAGCGTTGCACTTCTACATCGGATTTGAAGCGCTCGGCAAACAAGCCGATGCGCAGGGTCAATACCTTGTCGGTGTCGAGTCCCAGATCGAAGCTCTGCAGGGTGCGCACCGTCTTCACCAGCATCAACGTGGTCATGAGCACGGCCAGCGAGAATCCCACTTGCGCCACCATCAGAGCCTGACTGACGCGGGCAAAGCCACCGGCACCTTGAGATTGACTGCGCAAGCTCAGATCGCGGCGCGTGGCTGCGTGCAACGCCGGCAGCAGACCACTCAACAACGCCGTCGCCAAGGCGCACGCAGCGGCCATCGCGACCATTCGGCCATTGATCGCAAACACCATCCAATGCGGCGGCCCTTCATCGGCCGTCGCGCGCATATCGGCGACCACAGCATCGACGCCAAGCTGAGCCAGCGGCAAGGCCAGCAGCAGGGCAAACAGACTGAGCAAACCCGACTGCAACAACAGGCCCAGCAGCAGCCGCCCACGGCCCGCGCCCAGCGCCATGCGCAGCGCCAATTCCCGCTCGCGCGCCAGCAAACTGCTGAGCAACAGGTTGGCGACATTGGCACAGGCGATCAGCAATACCAGCGCCACGGCCACACCCATTACGGCAAACAGGTCGATGGTTTCGCGATCCACAAAGCGATATTTGAGCTGATCGAATCCCACCGCGCGCGCGCGCTCAGCCATTCCGACCGGATCACGCTCGCGGGCGTCGGCCAGCCACTGTGCGAGTGCTTGTTCGATCTGCTCGGTGGTTACGCCCGGCTTGGGGCGAATCACGGTGTCGAAACAGCAGGCCACCGCGAGGCTGCCGCGCTCAAGAATGGCCGGGACCCATAACTGCTCGCGCATCGGAAAACTGAAGCCGGGAGGCATCACGCCGATGATGGTGGCCGGTGCCGCATTGACGCGCACCTTGCGGCCAACGATTTGCGGATCGGCGTTGTAGCGCTGCTGCCAGATGGTATGACTGATCAGCAGTACTGCCGGCGCACCGCTCACCTGATCGGCTTCGCTGAAGTTGCGACCCATCAGCGGCTGCACACCCAAGGTGGGCAGCAGACCTGCGCTGAACATGCCGCCGGCATAGCGCTCGCTGCGCGCATCGCTGCTGAGGTTGATGGTGCCTGTGGAATGCGCGCCAAACTGCGCCAAGGGTTCGAGATAGCCTTGCCAGTCCAACACCTCCTCGCTGCCCAACTCGTCGTATTGACGGCTGTCCAGCGGCTCGTTGTCATCCAGCAACCCGCCCCGATACAGCTGTTCCGCATCGGCGAACGGCAGTGGATTGAGTACCAGCGTGTTCATGAAACTGGCGATCGACAAGGCCGACGCCAAGCCCGCCGCCAGCACCAGCACCGCTAGCGAGGAGAAGCCCGGTCGGGCCACAATGCTGCGCCACGCGTGGCGTAGTTCGAGTGCAAATAGCGATATCCGCGCCAGCAATCTATTCATGACGCAAAGCCTCCAAAGGGTCAGTTCTCGCCGCGCGCAGCGCCGGAATGGCAGCGGCGAGCAAGGCAGCGAATGCCATCGCCACCAACCCAACCGACATCGCCAACAGCGGCGTGCCTGCGTCGATGCCAAAGTCCCGCATATCGATGGCGCGCAGCAGCGCGAAGGCCACCGCGGCGCCCGACAACACGCCGATGGCGCTGACTCGCGCGCTGTCACCGAGCACGTTGGCAGCGAGGTGGCGCGGACGCGCGCCGACCGCCAGTCGCAGTCCGAATTCACCGGCGCGGCGGCGCTGTTGCAAGGACGTCACCGCGTAGATTCCGAGCAACGCCAACAGCAAGGCAACGCCCGCAAATGCGCCTACAAGTCGCGCAAAGAAATGCGCAGGGCGCAATTGCGCGGCGATCTCGTCGGCGAGCACAAATTGGCGAGTAATGGCTTGGCGAGGATCCAGCGCATGCAATTGCGCCGCCATCTGCGCGTCGATGTCCGCAAGCGCGCTGTCACTTCGCAACAAAAACGTCATTGCGGATCGCGGGTGCTGGGCGAACGGCAGCAGAATTTCGGCTGACGGTGCCGCGCGCAGCCCGTCATTGCGGATATCGGCGATCACGCCGACGATTTCGACTTCGGTCAGTTCCGGACCGGTGATCGGCATGCGAATTCGCTGGCCCAATGGATCGCGTTCTGCAAACAAACGCTTGGCCGCGGTTTGGTTGATCAGTGCCACGTTGGGAGCGCGAAAACGGTCACCCGCATCAAATTCGCGTCCAGCCAGCAGCGGAATGTCGAGCAAGGCACGTTAGATTCCACGTGAACTCTCCCGTAGCCCAACCTCTTGATGGCCCGTCCATCTTCGAGTTCCACACTGTTGGTGCGTGGCTGGAGGCATGGGTGACGTTCCGGATGACAATCGACTGGCCGAGTGGCTGTGGTCCTCGTACAACGGTTCCGTCTGGCGACGCACTTTACCTTTGCGGTTCAATTGGCTACGACGCTGCCCTTGCACCAGATGGCACTGTCTGGATCAATGACTACATTGAGTTCGGCGTCGAGAACTGGCGGCCCGCAACTGAGCGCGAGAGGCTTGGTTTCTTGGTGCATGCTCAGCGTCGCGGCTATCCTGAGTTGATCTTGCTTCTCCCAACCAAGCCAGAGGATGCAATTCCCTGTAGTGAGTGCGCCGGCACAGGAAGAATTTGGGTCGCGCCGTTTGTCACGTGCCCGATGTGCAGTTCCCTTGGGTGGGTTTCCGGTGGTGGCATCTAACTATGTGGTCAAGCGGACTGCGCAGGGTGCGTTGCGTGTTTCCTGATATTTCATCGCGGCGCAGCCGCTTACCACGTCGATAGCCGGTGGAAACGCGTCGCAGGCCCGCCTGGGTGGCGACGGCGTCGGCTTGATCGGCAATCTGCACATCCACGCTCGCGCTGCCGATGCCTGATAGCGGCGCGGCACTGGTGAGAGCGACCTGGCTTGCGCCCGGCAGCGCGGCCAAACTCTCCAGAACGCGCTCGGTGAATGGCACGAAGGCCTCATTGCCGCCGCGAAAGAACTGCATCGCGTGCACGTGTTTCGAGGCGTAGCCCGGATCGATGCTCTGCAGTCGCCACAAGCCCGCGACCAAGCTGAAGGCGATCAGCAGGCTGACGGTGGAAAGTGCCATTGCCAGCGCCGGCAACGCACGTCGATGCCCGCCCTGACCGACCAATCCGCGGCCGCCCGAACGGATGGCATCGGCCGGTTCGGCGCGCAGTCGCAAGGTCCCGAACAATGCGGTCAGCACCGGCACCAGCAGCCCCAACAGGACCGCGAATCCGAGTACCTGCCAATCGATGACGATGCCATCAACGCGCGGAATGCTGTCACCGGCAATAGTGCGCAGCAGCTCGATGCTGCCGAAAGCGACGCCGATGCCGAGCGCAACGGCCGCCGCCGCCATCACGCCCAACTCAATCAGCAGTTCGCGCCGCAGTCGAGCGCGACTGGCGCCGATGGCCTGCATCAGCGCGTGCTCGCGTTGACGCGCCGCTTGCCGAGCATCCAGCAGGATGGCGACGTTGGCCGCCGCGATCAGCAGCACCAACGCGGCCAGTCCAAAGGCTCCCCACAAGGCGGTGCGCAGGTCGCCCACCAGCAAGTCGAGCAGGGACTGCGCGCGCCCGCTCCAGCCCGCCTCCGCGGTAGTGCGTGTCTCATTCAGCGCGGCAAATCGCGCTTCCAATGCGGCATTCGCTTGCGCCATCGAAACGCCATCGGCGAGGCGGCCAATCATCAACAGCACGCGGCTGGCGCGCTGCTGTGGATCGGTAGGCAGGAAGCGCGAGGACAGTGGCCGCCACAGACCGGTTTCGTCTGCAATCAGATCGACATCCGCCGGCAGCACGCCGATCACTTCCAGCGGATCCTGATCGATCAGTTCCAAGCGCTTGCCGATGACCGCCGGATCGCCGCCGAAGCTGCGCTGCCATTCGGCAAACGACAGCAGCGCGAAGGGACGATCCTGGCGGATGTCCTCATCAGTAAGGAGCCGGCCCAGCACCGGCTCCACCCCGAGCGTGGCGAAGTAGCCGGGGCCGACCATGTGCGTAGTCAACTCGCGCGCATTGACGCCGTCGAACACGCTGGCGCTGTACCACCAGTAATAGGCAATGGCCGCGAAACCCGGCGTGCCCGCGCTCAGGGATTCGGCCTCGACCACCGAAAACTGCGCGCTATCGATGGCCTGCGCCGGGTTGTGCGCCTGCAGGACCACGACGGCCTCGCTGTCGCGTAACGGCAGGCTGCGCAGCAACACGCCGTTGAGCGTGCAGTACATCGCCACGCTCAGGCCAATACCTAGCGCAAGCATGCTGATGGCGGCCAGGCCCAGGCCCGGCGTGTGCGCGAGCCGACGCAGGGCGAAACGGAACTCCTGTGCGCCGAACCTTGGTGCACCGAGTCTAGACATGGCGAAGGGCGACCAATGGATCGATCCGAGCCGCGCGGCGCGCCGGCAACCAGCAGGCAAACAAGGCAACCGCGGCGAGGAAGGCCGGCACGCAGAAGAAGGTGAGCGGGTCGTAGGCAGCCACACCAAACAGCTGCGCCCGACCCAGCTGCCCAAACACCAAGGCCAGCAGCACGCCGATCGCCAAGCCCAGCACCGTCAAGCGTGCACCGTGACGCAGCACCAGTCCAATGATCTGGCGCTGACCGGCACCGATCGCCATGCGCACACCCAGCTCGCCGGTGCGTTGGCTGACCGAGAACGCCAGCACGGCATAGATGCCGATCGCCGACAGCAGCAAGGCGATTGCTGCAAAGCCGGCCAACAGACTCATCGGCGCACGTTGCTGGTCGAGGCTGGTGGCAATGCGCTGATCCAGCATCATCACGCTGAACAAGGGTTGTTCGGGATCGACGTCTTGCACGATCTGACGCAGACCTTGCGCCGTGGGGGCGTCACCTGCTGCCGGCCCGCGCAACAACAGGGCTCCGAAATTCGGGGCGAACTGGCGGTGCGGCCAGTACAGGGTTTCCTTGCCGACGTCGTCGCGCAGGCTGA
>JANNWF010000039.1:0-6678 GCA_031408455.1 Pseudoxanthomonas sp.
CAGCGGCTGCCGGTGCCTTTGGGTTGGGTGCGCATATACACCACCAACACGTCGGCTTCGGGGCCGTTGGTAATCCAAAGTTTGTTGCCGTTGGCGATCCATACGCCGTCGCGCAAATCAGCGCGGCAGCTCATTGAGCCAACGACATCGGAACCGGCACCCGGCTCGCTCATCGCCAGCGCACCTTTCCATTCGCCGCTGCACAGCTTGGGTAGGTACTTGTGGCGTTGGCTGGCGTTGGCGTTGGAATACAGGTTTTGCACGCACAGATTGCTGTGCGCGCCATAACTCAGGCCCACTGACCCCGAGGCGCGTGAGATCTCTTCCATCGCGACCAAGTGCGCGAGATAGCCAAGCTCGGAACCTCCCAACTCAGCCGGCAGAGTGATCCCCAGCAAGCCCATTTCGCCAAGCTTCGGCCACAGATCCTGCGGAAACGCATTGTCGTGATCGATCTGGGCCGCACGCGGCGCAATTTCCTCATCCGCAAAGCGACGAATCGCCTCGCGTAAGGCGTCGAGGTCTTCACCCAGTGGAAAAGCGCGCATGCAGTCAGCTTCCTCGCAGTAATCAGATAACCGGGTGTCAGACCCGAAGGTCACTTAACGCTCGTCATCCCCGCGAAAGCGGAGATCCAGTGCTACTGAGGCCAGCAGTCGGCACCCAATCCACTGGATTCCCGCCTGCGCGGGAATGACGATCCGGGGTCATTGGGCTTAAGCAAATCCCATTGGCGTCAGACTCGCTAGTGGCCCCGCACCCGACCCAAGAACCGCGGCCCGGCATTGGCCATGTGCGGTAGCTTGATCTTGCCGATGGTGGCGATGCGCTCTTCTGCCATGCGGTCGGCGGCGCGGAAGGTGGGAATGTTGTCGCGCTTGGCGATGTGGAAGATCTTGCCGAGGTTGTAGTAGATCGTCCGCATCATTCGCATCGCACGCTCGCGGTTGTAGCCGTCGAACTCGATCGACACATTCATCAGGCCGCCCGCATTCACCGCGTAATCCGGCGCGTACAAGATGCCGCGCCTCTCGACTTCAGCGCCGATCTCGTCATTGGCAAGTTGGTTGTTGGCGGCACCGCAGATGACCTTTGCTTTCAAGCGCGGCAGGGTATTTTCGTTAACGGTGCCGCCCAGTGCGCAGGGGCTGTAAACGTCGACATCGCAATCGTAGATGTCATCAAGACCGACCGCCTCGCATCCGTATTCATCCACACAGCGTTGCACCGCGTCCTTGTTGATATCAGTGACAAACACCTTGGCGCCCGCTTCACGCAGCAGCTTGACGTACTCAAAGCCGACGTGACCGACGCCTTGCACGGCGTAGCTGTACTTGCCGAAGTCTTCGTTGCCGTAGGTGACGTTCAGCGCGGCTAACAGGCCTTGCAGCGTGCCGTAGGCGGTGAAAGGCGAGGGGTCGCCGGAGCCGCCATGCACCTGATGCACGCCGGTGACGAACTCGGTCTCTTTCAGTACGTATTCCATATCGTTGACGTCGATGCCGACGTCCTCGGCGGTGATGTAGCGCCCGCCCAATGAGTTGATAAAGCGGCCGAAGGCACGAAACAGCGCTTCCGACTTGTCTTTATGCGGGTCGCCGATGATGACGGCCTTGCCACCGCCGAGGTTCAAGCCCGCAACCGCGGCTTTGAAGGTCATGCCGCGCGACAGGCGCAACACATCGTTGAGTGCCTCCTGCTCGGTCGCGTAAGGCCACATCCGCGTGCCACCCAAGGCCGGACCCAGCACCGTGTTGTGGATGGCGATGATGGCGCGCAGTCCGGCGTCTTTGTTGTGGCAGAACACCACTTGTTCGTGACCAGTGTGGCTAAGGGTTTCAAAGAGCATGTCGAACTCCGGGATTCGGGCTTGGTAGGTCGGGATCGCGCAATCGGTATCTCATAAATCACTTTATGCAGAGCCGATAACGTATTGAATATCTGGATATCTATGGTGCGCTTCGATGTAGCACTCAGCCGCAGCCTGCACCAGTTTAAAGCAATCGCTCTAGACGTAGCGTCGGAGTGGCGCATGGTTGGTACAACCCTGAACCGGAATGCGCGGGGTGGGATACCTTTGCTCGCAGGCCAATCACGCGCTACGAACCCAGCCTTAGGCGATGCTAGTCTTTGAGTTTCGATACTCTTCACCCCAAGGCATGTATGCGCTTGCTCAAACTCGCTAGTGGGCTGGTCTGCGGTCCCTTGTTTGGCTTGTTGATCGCGCCCGCGGCGCACGCCGACTTGCGCGGCGACGTCGTCGCGGCGTTTCGCGCAGCCAAGGCTGAAGACAGCTACCGAATGAGCCTGGAGGTCGCCAACAAGCGCGGCCCGGTTCTCACGCAAATTGACGTGCAATTGCCTAACCGCTTTCATATTCGATCGAACGAGGTCGAGTTCATCAGCATTGCCAATGTCGCTTATATCAATGCTGACGGCCGTTGGACCCAAGTTCCGGTCGATATGTCGAGTCAGCTGCAGGGTTTTCGCATTACCGATTTGGATCAGGCGGCAAGCGCACTAGCCAACATCGAGCAGCGGCCAGACGAAGACGTGAAAGGCTGCAAGTCGCGGGTCTACCGCTATCAAACGACGTCGACCATTGCGGGTCGAATCAGCCAAGACCAAGCCGAACTGGCGGTCTGTCAAGCCAATGGGTTGCCGGTTCGACTTCGCAGCTCGCCAACAGCGAAGGGTGAAGCGGTGACCATCCATTACGACTACGCGGCCAAGATCGATATTCGCGCGCCGCAATGACGCTGATGAATGCGCTGACCAAACACGCCTTGGAGATGCCGCCTGCGCGTCAACATTGGGGTGCTGACTCCGCTTGGCAGCCACGGTCAGCCATGGAAGCAGGCGAGTGATCGCGTCCCGAGGCCAGCCACTGGCGGTCGATACTGACCCGGCGATTGTTCTCGCAGGTTTGATGCAGCAGGTGGTTGCCCGCGACCAGAAAGCCCTTGGCACACTCTACGACCTCACGGTGAATCGAGCCTTTGCCGTGGCCATGCGAGTGCTCGGCAACAGCGCCGACGCTGAGGAGGCGGTGTGCGCGGCGTACCAGCAATTGTGGGAGCAGGCCGGCCAATACAACGCTGCGCGGGGCAGTGTGATGGGTTGGCTGTCGACCATGGTGTGGACACGTGCAGTCGACCTCGCGCGCCGTCGCCGCTCGCACCTGTGTATCGACGACCTGCATCCAAACGAACCTGCTTCTGCGTATGCACAATGTGAAGACGATGCGGCATCCATGCTTGACGCGTTCGCAACGGGTTCTGCCGTCCGTCGCGCAATGGGCCAACTCAAGCCGATCACACAGCGATTGCTGACGTTGGCTTTCGTTGCTGGACTCAGTCATCCAGAAATTGCGTTACAGACCAAGCTGCCCTTGGGAACCGTGAAGTCCCACATCCGAAGAGGCTTGGTCGAATTGCGACGAGCGCTACCAACTCTGGAGTTTCGCGATGTCTGACCGCGTAGCAAAGGTCGGCTCTGGCGATGCATTGGCGACGCTGCTTGCACGTGACCTTGCAGCGCTGGAGCCGACCCCGGCTCAGCGCTCGCGCATGCGCTCGCGAATCCTCGCCGCTTGCGCGCCTCCGATCGTGGTCTCGCGAGCTGACGAAGGCCATTGGCGACCATTATTGCCAGGCGTCTTGGTCCGCTGCCTGCATGTCAATCAAACGGAAGGGACCCAGTTGGCGCTGTGGCGATTGGCCGCTGGCGCGCGCATTCCTGCCCATAGGCATACCTTGACCGAGGAATGTTTGGTGGTGGAAGGGCTGATTACGCACGCCGGCATCGAATACGGCGCGGGCGATTTTTTGTTGTCTGCGGTGGGGTCGTCACACGAAATTTTTGAGTCGCCCACGGGGGCTGTCCTGATGATTCGCGGTGAACTCATGCCGACACAAATCCCTGCTGCGACGAGAGCGGCCGAAAATCCATCGTCGTAATGGCTCGGAACTGCATCCGCACACGCCAGTGACTGCGTAAGCGTGCCCAGACCCTTAGGAGTTTGGAGCATGTCGAAGTCTCGATTGCGAGTTGCGCTCATCACGGCGCTTGTCGGTTTGCTACTCGCTGACACAGTAGCTGCCGCCGACAACGGCGATGCGCCGCTACGGCGACGCAATGCGGTGATGGTCGATATCGAAGGGCGGGGCATCTACACCTACGACCTTGATACTGACCCGGATCTCAGTGTCTGCGACGAAATGTGCCGAATTCTCTGGCCACCGATTATTGCAAGTGGCAAGGCCAAACCCAGTGGCCGCTTCAGCTTGGCTGATCGCGCTGACGGCCGTAAACAATGGGCGTGGGACGGCAAGCCGCTTTACCGTTGGATATCGGATCGCCGCAAGGGTGAGGCCAATGGCGACGGTGTTGCAGGCGTCTGGCGGCTAGTTCGATTGCCCTGCGGCGATGGCGACCAAGATGTCGTCGCCTTCACGCGGGCAGAACGACCATGCCTCAAGCAAGCAGCCCGACCAGCGCGCTGAACGCGTTGGGAGTGAGCGCGCGATACGTCGTGTTGCGCAGGAAAAATAGCGTTTGATTTTTGCAACCCGCGGCCCGGCTAAGTTGGGCCGGAGGTCCGTCCGCTTGAGAGGAAGTCGCCGATGGTCAATTCAATTCCACTGCAGGTGAGTGCCAAAACGGCACTGGCGATCGGCCTGTTTATTGTGTTTTCTGCAGGCGCACAAGCAGCGCTGCAAGTGGGTGATCCGCCCGCTTCTGAGGCGACTCAGGATTTCGCCGACGAGGCAGCAGCCTTGGACGAGGTGCCACCCGATCGCAGTGGGAAATTGCTGTTAACGGGTGGAGTCACTCAGATTGAAGGCAGTGCCGGCGGCGGCCTCACCCCGTGGGCGGTGATTGCTGGCTACGGTACCCGCGATCAGATCGGAGGCAATGCGTTTTACACGCGCGTCAATTTGGATGACTACCAGCTCGACAGCTTCGGTATGGCAGTTGGCATCCAGGATCGTGTCGAGCTGAGTATCGCCAAGCAGACGCTAGACACCCAAAACGTCGGCGCAGTGCTGGGCTTAGGGTCTGGCTTCACGATCAGTCAAGACATTTACGGGGTGAAGGTCAAGTTGTTCGGCGATGCCGTCGTCGATCAAGACCGTTGGCTGCCGCAGATTTCAGTCGGCCTTCAGCACAAGCACAACAACCGCGGTGATTTGGTGCGCGCCATTGGTGCAAAAGACAACGTCGGCACCGATGTTTATGTCAGCGCCACCAAGTTGCTGCTGGAACACAGCCTGTTGTTGAACGGCACACTGCGCTACACCGAAGCCAATCAACTTGGCCTGCTCGGGTTTGGCGGCGATCGCCGAGATGGTTACCGCTTGCACTACGAAGGGTCGGCAGCCTTGTTGCTCTCGCGCAAGCTGGCCGTGGGCGCGGAATTCCGCAGCAAGCCAGACAACCTGAACATCGCCGACGAAGAACTGGCGTGGGACGTGTTTCTGGCGTGGGCACCAAGCAAGCACGTGTCAGTGACGGTCGCCTACGTTGACCTTGGCAACATCGTCATCGCCGACAATCAACGCGGGCTTTATGCCTCGCTGCAATTTGGCTTCTGACTTATGTCTTTCGAATTCGCGCACAGGAACCGATCCATGTCTTCTCAATTGGTAGTCATACTTCGCGCCGCAGTGCTTGCAGCATTGTGCTTGGCTTCGTCGGCGACGTTCGCAGTGGATTCCCCGGCGCCAGCAGCCGATCCCGCGCCAGTTAATCCTGAACTGCGTGGAGTTTTTGAGGAGTTTGGCGGCGAAGCGGGTATGACCGCACTGATGGATGTGTTCATGGACGAGCTATTAGCCGATCCGCGCATGCGTCCGTTCTTCGAAGCCTCGGACCAAGCGCGGGTAAAACGTCAGCTTGCCGAACAGTTTTGCGCCATTCTCGGCGGTGGCTGCGTTTACAGCGGTCGCGATATGAAAACCTCGCATGAGCAACTCGGTGCCACGCGAGCAGACTTCAACGCCTTGGTCGAAGACCTGCAGGTGGCGATGAACAAGCAAAAGATTCCGTTCCGCGCGCAGAATAAGTTGATCGCTCAACTTGCCCCGATGCACCGCGAGATCATCACTCGCTAGCGCGGATGCCGGCTGCCGGCGGGCTTGAACGCGGGTCAGTAGTCACATCAGCCGCGTTCTTTGACTCGGCCAAGTCGGCGCAACGCTTGCCAAGGGCCTTCAGCTCGGTAAGTTCCGGTGGCGATAACATTGTCGCTATCGCCCGGGCATGTGCTTTGCAGGCGGCCTTGGGCTTGCCGGCGGCCTCAGCTGACGCGGCCAACAAGATGAGGCTGCCGACGTCACTGCGCAGGGCAGCGTTCTCGCGGGCGAGTTGGTAGGCACGTTTGCTATCGCCAATCTCGGCGAAAAACTCAGAGGCGTGTTGCGCGTACGCCGCGGGTAGGCGTGACAGCAGATCGGAGTAACCAATTTTCGCCTGCTCGACCAGCGAGTCCCCAAGCTCAAGGTTACCGTCCGTACGTTCAAGCGATCCGAGCGCCGCAACAAACTCCGGATTGTCGGTTTGAGCAATCACTTTTTGGTAACGCTCACGCGCAGCGGGCAACTCGCCCAATAAGACTTCGCATTCGGCGAGGTGTTCTTCAGCCAAGTAATAGCCAGGCAGACGTTCAATGGCAGC
>JANNWF010000040.1:0-16547 GCA_031408455.1 Pseudoxanthomonas sp.
GACCTCGCCCATGCCGCCGGCTCCGATCTGACGCAGCAGTTGGTATTGACCCATGCGCCGCGCCAAGCTCGATTCTTGGCGCAGGCGTTCGAGGCGGTGCGAGCCCACCAGCGCGATGGCCAACGCCAGCGTGATCGGGACGCTGAGGTTCAAGGCGCTGCGAAACAGGCTTAGTGCCGGTGCGCCGTGATTCGCCAACGCGACCAGCAACATGGCAACGACCAAGGTCGCCATCCCGCCAACGATCACCGCGCAGCGTCGCGTTTCATTGGGAATCAAGGTGCCGTAGCCGGTGATGATAAGCAGCCACGGCCCGAGCGCCGTGCGCCAACTGGATCCACCGGGTGCGCCGGCGTCTAGCAGAGAATTGACGATTACCCACGTCGACCAGCAATTGAATCCGACCAGCACGCCGAAAATCAGCACTTCCACCCGCCGCAATTGCGCAAGTTCTCCCACCGCACCCCAGCGCAACCAAGCCAGCGGTGGCAGATAACTCAGCATGTGCAGAACGTGAAAGGCGAACCACGGGTTCTGACGCAGGTTCTCGAACGCGTCCACCTTTGACTGCGCAAGGATTCCGAGCGACTCCGCGAAGATCTGCACCAGACACACGAACACCATGACCTGAGCGACCAGGGTCAGGCGTTGCCGCAGCAGTGTTGAGAGTTCATCGCCCTGATCGGCGTTGGTGCGGACCGCCAACCGCAAGTCGTGAGTGCCAGCAGGGCGAGGCGTCTTCCGGTTGACCGCTGTCATTACCGGGGGAAGTTGACTGGTCGCCTGCTGCTCAGCGCTCACGCAAAGTCATTCCTCAAAAATTGCATACGCGATCAGCCGGTCGGCAGCGGCGCAACGCCGCCAAGGTTTCAGCTCAAGAGACCAGCTCGTGGGGGTACACCGGAGAGGCAAGCTCCCATATCACTGGCGCAAGTGCAATCGGGGCGCGCCCCGATTCGGACGTACACGGATTCGAGCCAGAGTGTTCTGCTACCGTTGGGGAGATGGAATTGACGGAAGGCTTCGTCACCGAGCGGCAGAGTGAAATCTCGCGTGGTGAGCAGATCGAACAGGAGTGTCAGGTGAAGGTGCAGCAGAACTATCGCTCGCTTGGGTGCCGCGAATGTTTCGGTGGCGCGGGGCTGGATTTCGATTTCAGCATGGCCTTTCAGCCGATCGTCAACATCCGCACGCGCGAGGTCTTCGCCTACGAAGCATTGGTGCGCGGGATGCAGAACGAGTCGGCGGCGGACGTCTTTACCCACGTCAACGACGGCAATCGCTATCGTTTCGACCAGTCTTGTCGCGTCAAGGCGGTGAAATTGGCGGCCGAGTTGGACATGCGCGCCATGCTCAGCATCAACTTCATGCCGAACGCCGTGTATCGCCCCGAGTTATGCATCCGCACTACTTTGGATGCCGCCGAGACTTACGGTTTCCCGATCGACCAAATCATGTTCGAGATCACCGAGGGCGAGCGTGTCGATGACCTCGCGCATTTGCGCAGCATCGTCGAGCACTACCGGCAACGCGGCTTCAAGACGGCGATTGACGATTTCGGCGCGGGCTATGCGGGCTTGAATCTGCTGGCTGAGATCCGCACCGATCTGCTCAAGCTGGACATGGCCTTGATTCGCGACATCGATAGCGACCGGGTCCGGCAGGCAATCATTCGCGGCATCCTGCAGGTGTGCACCGAGTTGTCCACCACCGTGATAGCCGAGGGCGTTGAAACCCACGCCGAGCTGGCGGTTTTGCGGTCTTTCGGAATCGAACTTTTTCAGGGCTATCTATTCGCCAGACCGGCATTCGAAGCCTTGCCCGCTGTTTCCGCCGCAGCGTTTGGCGACTGATCAGATCGTTGCGCTGGGTTTTCGCCCAACGTGCATTTGCGGAGTAGCTGGGGAACATGACGGAGTTGCTGATTGCGGTGTTGGCTATCGGGCAACGTTGAGTCAACGTTGCCGTCACTACTTGATCTTTTCTGCACGCGCGGCTCACCAAAGCTGCACGGGCGTGCAGCCATCCTCTGCGGCCCACAGCTCCCACTCCAAACGCCATGGTCAATCTCGCCATCTTTCACGCCACCCTGCCGCAATACCTTCAAGCCAGCGCTGGTGATGCGGAACAGAAGAACCTGGCCATCGTAATTGCCACCGATCAGCGCAGTGAGCTGTTAGCGGCCGCAACCTCGATCAAGGTGGACGCGCTGGTTGCTGATCTCGCCTTGCTCGGAGATAAACCGGATGAGGCGATTGCCGAACTCGAAGCCGCGCTGAAGCCGGAGCTCACGCTGATCGTGTATGCGTTTGCGAAATGGGAGGTGGTGGAACGGTTGCGCCGTCCCAACCGGCAACTGATGCGTGCTCCGGTGAGCGCCCGTGCCTTGCGTTCAAGCATGATTGGGCTGATCGTCAAGCACCTCACCTCGGCCCCGCGTGCGGATGCCACGGTCGTAACCGCCCAGTCCTCGCTGCTACGGCTCGAACAGCCGGCCCCGATGCGCCGCTTCGACGACATGCAGCTCGCTGCACTGCAGGACATCGTCAGCGCCGTTGATTGCGAATGTCCGAATCAGGTTGCGGATCTGGTTCTTGCCCTGAACGCCTTCGAGTCTTATTCGGCGCAATGCCAGAATCGCAATGAAAAGGACGCCAAGATTCACCGCATGTTGGCGCGCGTCACCGGTCACGCGCGTGCGGTGATGGAATACGCGATGAAGGAGCTGTGCGAATTCGAAGGCATCGACACCGGCCAAAACGTTGGCCAGATCCGGCCGGGCTCCCTTCTGTCGCGTGGGCTGCAGCGTAAGGGCGTCTGAAGTAAGCATTTCACTTGCACGTTTCGTTCTGCGCGCTGCGCACTCGGCGCGCACGCTCGAATTGGTCGTCAAAGCGACGTGGGAAAGGCAGGATGAACTGGCGATGGCGCACCTCGGCCGTTTCTCGCATCACGTTGAAGCCACCAGCGCTGATGATCCGCTCGGCGTGCTGGATGAGTGCGGTGGCGGGATAGGCGTCGAGGCTCAGGCAGTTGTCAGGCAGTTGCGACGGCGGGTGGCGGCTGGCGATGACGATGCTGACGGTTTGGCTTTCAATGCGCCGCATTTCGACCGCGTAATCCAGCAGCTGCGCCACTTCGGGTGTCGGTCCGCTGTGCAGAACCAGCCAGTAGCGATCAAGTGGTGGAGTAGGGCCGGCCGCACTTTCTGAGATTGCGGTGAGGAGCAAGTCGCAAACCTCGTCCGAATGCTGTCGTACAAATTCGGCATGCGTTGTATGCAGTGGTTCGAGCTGCCAGGTCACCGCGTAGCGGGGCGGTGGTGCTGTGATCAACGTGGAGTACTCGGACCAGCGCAGCAGCCGCGCCACGTACCAAAGTGGGACTCCTTTGAGCGCCGATAGGCCGCAGAGCTCGCCAAGGATGCCGCCGGGAAAACTGTCGATGCAGATCAGCGAGGGCGGTTGGTCGGCGATGACGCGTGTCAGCCAATCACGCAGCTCTTCCGGTGCATGCTGAAGATGATCCGGCACCCGCATCGTGGCGATGCCGGCGGTGACATGCGGGTCGTCCAAGTACTCGGACGCGCTGAGAATCAGCGCCCCATCGGCGAGGCCATGCTGGCG
This sequence comes from Pseudoxanthomonas sp., assembly GCA_031408455.1. GTDB lineage: Bacteria > Pseudomonadota > Gammaproteobacteria > Xanthomonadales > Xanthomonadaceae > JANNWF01. The sequence goes on from JANNWF010000040.1 coordinate 3,627, forward strand.
CAGAAACGCCACGGCGCGGGTCAGATGGCCGAGGCCACCGCCTATCGCGTAGTAGAGAACGCTGCGCGGCACCTTCTACCTCGATGGCAATTACATATCACTCGTCATCCCCGCGCAGGCGGGGATCCAGCATGTCTGGCACCCGCAATTGAGGTCCAAGCCTCTGGATCCCCGCCTTTGCGGGAATGACGATTCGTTTTGATTGGGCTGGGGCCAATGCCGCTGCCTTCTGATCCCAAGAGGCGTTGATGAATTCGCTGCTTCAGCGACCGCTGGCCAGCAACTCCGCCAGCAGAATGCCGCGCTGCTGTTCGGGAATCGATGCCATCAGCAGCACGCCAAAACCGGCGGAGCGCTGGGTGGTGTCGACCAAGAAAAGCTCATCGCCAGCGGCATCTTTGACCTTGCTGCGCTCACCCTGAAATCTCACCTCGCCGATTTCGCTCTCGCTGGGGTCCAGCACCTTGACCTTGTCGTCGTAGCCAGTCTTTAGCACCCACGGGTTCTGGTTTTCTTCGTTGTCGCTAACTTTGATCTTGTCGTCGCCCAACTTCACCTTCCACAGCAGTTGACTGTCGGGCGTGCGCAGCTTGAACCCGCTGTCGCTGAACTTGACCTCGGCCAGCGCCGCGCCGTCGGACTCGCGCCGATAGCGACGTTTGTCGCCACGCCGTTCACCGACGATGCGAGCGCCATCTGGGCCGGTGATCTCGACGTGGCTGCCGTCTAGCCGCAGTGTCCATACGGCGGTGCCGCTGGCATCGGTGACGATCAGCGTGCCGGCTTGGCTGACGGCTGCGGTTGCTGTGGAAGGCGCGGTCGCGCGTGCTTCCGGAGGCGCTGGCGAATTGGCAGCGGGCGGTGCGCTCTCGCTACAGCCGCCGACGAGCAATGCGGCAAGCAAGCCGAGTGCGGAAATCCAGCGAACATTCATCTCACAAGCTCCTTTGAGCGACACGTGCGCCGTGTAGGGGAATGGGTTGGGCTGACATGGGTTGGGCAACCAGTGGACGAGCGGTCTCTTGCAGCAGCTTGAGGTAGCCGGCTAGTTCGTCTTCTGGTCTGAAGTTGGCGAGCACTTCGGTCTGCAGACGCTCACCCATGCGGCGCAGGGCGGCGTCGGGCAGGGTGGCCGCACGCAGCAGCGCTTGCCGACACAGGTGCAGATCGCCGGGTGCGAAAGTCAGTGCATTGTCGCCATCCACCAGCAGATCAGCCATGCCACCGGCGCTGGATGCCAGCAATGGGACTCCCAGCGCACCGGCCTCCAGCACCACATTGGGCATGCCATCGTAGTGCGAGGGCAGGGCGAGCAGGTCGCAGGCGGCATACCAAGGTAGCAGGTCGAAGCGGTCGACAAATGGAATGTGAGTGACCCCGGCGAACTCAGCCGCCGCGTCCAACGGCGCCTGCATGGCTGATTCGATATCGCCGACCACCAGCAGGTGAAAGCGGCCCGCTTCGCCACTCAAGCGCAGCGCTTCCAGCAGCAGGGTGCCGCCCTTCTTCTGCTTGAGATGACCGAATAGTCCGATCACGCGTCGTCCGCTGGGTACGTTGGCCTCGCGCCAGGCCTGCGCGCGCTTCCGATCAAAATCATGTAGCTGCCACTCGTTGGCGTCGATGCTGTTGGGAATCCACTGCACCGGCGTGGCTGGGAACATCGCAGCTACCTTGCGCTGATGATCGCGGGTGACCACGCCAATGCGCGATGCGCGAGCTAGCGCGTCGCGTACCACCCAGCCGCGCCTTAGCGAGACGATGCCGGTGTCGAAGTCGTTGCCGCGCAGCAGTACGATCAGCGGTTGCTGCAACCAAGCAGCAAATGCGGGCGCCGCCAGCAGCGGCAGCAGGCCGCCGAAGGCAATGACATGAGTGGGCGCGTGCGCTGACTGGCCCAGCGCGTTCCACAGCAGATTGATGGCGTGCCCCGGGTCTTCTTCGACTTGCACGGTGAGCAGCCGGCCGCTGTTTTGCTGGGTGATGTGGAGCCCGGTGGCGCGCGCGCTGAAGTGCGCCACATCGACGCTGACACCGCTGCCGCGCAAGGCGCGCACGATGCGGTCGCACGACTGCGCCATGCCGCCGCGGCCGGGTGGAAAGTTCTCGGTCAGCAGCAGCGGTCGCAGCATGCGATCAACTATCGCCAAAGCCGCCACCGGCGTCGTCGGCGAAGTCGTCGCGCCCGTCTTTATCGCGTTCCACATCGAGATTCTCGAAAGAGCGAGCGTCGTAGCGGTCGTAGTAGCTGCTGGCATGGGCGCCGGCGTAGATCGGCAGGTAGCCGCCGGAATAGAAACGGTGGCGGTAGTTGTAGACCCAGTCGTCGTCGAGCGCGGTGTCTCCGACATTGGCCTGCGGCACATGGTGACTGCCCGGCAACCGGCTCGCGCGCACCTCGGCGGGCTGAGTGCGCGCGGCGCAGTCCAGGCATTGCCCTTGGCTGCGGTCAGGCGAGGCGTGGCGACGGCACATCCGGCGGCTGCAACTCTTGCAGCGCTCAAGCACAGCTTCCTGACAGTCACGCAGGGCAAAGAACCCGGTCTTGCACTCGCAGCCGCTCATTGCGTCATCCCTTGTGCGGCTGGCCGCACGCGCCGGTACGCGGAGGATACGAGTTCGATCAACTGCCCGACATCGAATGGCTCGGCGCCGCGCGTTTTCACCTTGCGAGAGAGCTTGACGGAAGTGCGGCGATCATCGCTGTTGGCGGCGATCCGCGTTCCGGTTGGCGTGCCGTGATGCTCCGAATACTGATAATTGCTGCGAGGCAAATTGACGATTGCGCGCAGCACACTGCTCTTGGCGACTTTGGATTTCGTCTTGGTCTTGCCGCGCGCATTGCGCTTGGTGCGGCTGCTGTGCAGCACCTCGTCGATCACTTCCCAACGTAGACGGCTGCCGTCGGCAAGCCGCGCGGAACCGCTGAACCAAGGGTCCAGGTAGTGGGTATCCACTACCTTGTGATAGTTGTCGCGTTCATAGGGCTTGTCGGTGCGCTGTTTCTTGGCCGCCATCATCGGCGAGGTCAAGTCGACCGACACGTCAAGCGGCTCATCGCGCGCCATGTCCTCGCGCAGCACCGCAAAGAACGGCAGCGCGACGCGGCGCAGATTGTTGGAAACGTCCAGCTTTTTCAGCCTGATCTCGACGCCAATCAGCACGACGAGCAATCCTATCGGGAGCACAAAAATTGCCAGCACGACAGGCCAGCTCTGCTCACTCGTCATGACAAGGCCCACGATCAGCCCAATCACCAGCAGCACGATCAACCATATGGTCTTGCCGCGCGTGCGGTCGTTGCGGCCGTCAAACTCGGCCAAGGGTTTAAGCAGTTCTAGCAGCTCGACGGCAGTGAATTGCCCATCGATGCGCTTTTTGCCAAGCACTGCCCGTTGCGCTGGATTCAGCGTGCTCAGAAAACGAAGTGTGTCCATTGTCGAGCGCATGGTGGAACTCCCTTGCTCTCAAAAAAACTGCTCTCAAAAACCTTGCTCTCAAAAGCCTTGCTCTCAAAAGCCTTGCTCTTAAGAAACACTTAGCCAGGCTCAGTGGCAGTGCTGGATTCGTCATTGACAGCGAACTGTGCCGCCGGGCGAAGCGTCGCATAAAGCGCGCGCAGTTGGCAGAGCAGTTGCGGCCAATGAAAGTCGGCGACGACGCGCGCCCGCCCTTGCGCGCCCATCTGCGCGCGTAGCTCTGGGTAGGCCAGTAGAACCCGGATCGCGCGGGCCAGTTCGTCGGGTCGGTCCGCTGCCACCAAACGACCTTCGACTCCGTCGCTGAGAATCTCGCACACCGGCGGCAGCCGCGAGGCAATGACCGGAACTCCCGCCGCCATCGATTCCAGAATCTTCAGCGGCGCGCAGCCCTGAACTACATTGCGCGCGCAGTCGCGAAGTGGCGCGACCGTGAGATGTGCGTGCGCCAGCCACGGCGCCAGCTCGGCATTGGGCAACGACCAATGCCAGATGATTCGCGAGGCGACATCCAGCCGCTCGGCCAGACCCTCCAGTTGCCGCACCTGGCGCGAGCGCGCCGAGCCGCAGATCACCAACCGCAATGCATCCAGATCCGCCAGCCGCGCGAAAGCGCGTAGCAGCACATCCACGCCTTGCCAAGACTGCAGGGCGCCGAAATAGAGTATGTAGTCGTCAGGCGCATCGGCCGGCCGGGGCAGCGGTTCGGGCAGATATGCGCCGTTGGGAATCACGCTGATCTTGTCGCTTTCCACACCCAACTCGCAGAGCATGCGGCGCGTGGTGTGCGAGGGCGTGACGATGCGGTCGCAGTTGTGCAGACAGAATAGTTCGCTGGCGCGGATCTTCTCCAGCGTACGCGGGGCGATACTCGGAAATGTGCTGGGCAGCTCGATCGACGGCAGCGCGTTGACCTCATACACCGTGGCATAGCCGCGATCACGAGCGAGGATAGGCACGCCACTCCATGGGTCGCGAAAGTGGCAGATTTCGAGCTGCTGGCCGTGCGTTTCGAGCAAGCTCTCCAGTCGCAGACCGAATGCCACGGCGCGGTCCAGAAAGTTCGGAATCGGCTCACAAAAACGCAGGATCTCGACTGTGCCCTCGATCTGATGCGCAGGCAAGGTGTCATCGCCAAGCACATACAGCAGGCCGCCGCCGGTGTAGTCGAACAACGTTGGCGCGAAGCGTGCGATGTGCGTCGACGCGCCCTTGCGTGTGGGGAAGCGGTCGAATGCGGCGTAGAGCGAACGGCCAGTCGTCAAACCGGCCGATGCCGCCGGGGTGAGATCAAAGGGCGGTACTTCGACAAGCATTAGGCTCCGCGCCGGAGGTAATCAGAATGAAGTGCGGCGACCTTGCCACTGTATCGAAACACTGTTCATCAGTCGCCGCACTGCCCTTTCAAGCGCGCTGGCGAACGAAAATCATGTTCGCCGGGAGCCCCATCGTGCCGCACTCACGCCGCCGCGCGCAGTGGCGTCGCGATTTTCGACTTCGCCGTTGCCAGCTTGGCTTCACGCGATTCGGCTGAGCCAGCCAGCCCTTCCGCGCGCACGAATTCGATTTGACGCACGCCAAGGAATCCGAATAGTTGGCGCAAGTAAGCCTCCTGGAAATCCATCGGGTTGCTGTCGCCATACGCACCGCCACGACTGCTGGCGATGACAACGCGTTTGTCGCCCGCCAAGCCTTCCGGTCCCGTGCTGGTGTAACGAAACGTCTTGCCAGCGACGGCGATGCGGTCGATCCATGCCTTCAACGTCGAAGGGATCGAAAAGTTGTACATCGGTGCGCCGATCACCACCAGATCAGCGGCGAGGAAATCGGCCATGGCTTGCTCGGCTGCAGCGGCTTCGGCCGGATCGGCGTGGGCGAAGCTGCGGCCAGTCAAGTGCGGCAACGGTTGGGCGTCGAGGTCGCGATATGTCACCAGGGCGTCAGGCCGGGCAGCTTGCCAGCGCGCCACGATGGCGGCGCTGAGTTCGCGGCTGGCGGAGGCGGCACCAAGGGCGCTGGAATCAATGTGTAACAGGTTCATGAGGAATCTCCCAATCCACTTCGGTCGAAGGACCGGAGTGGCGCTATATTCCTCTGTTGCAGATTCGGGATAAACTGGGTTTCATGAACTTCTCCGTTCTGTGAGCAGGACAATGGACGATCTCAACGATCTCGCTTTCTTCGCCCGTGTGGTCGAGCACGCCGGCTTCACCGCCGCCGAGCGAGCGACCGGCGTACCCAAATCGCGACTCAGTCGCCGCATCGCGGAACTTGAGAAGCGCTTGGGTGTGCGCCTGCTGCTGCGCTCCACTCGCCGCTTCGCTGTCACCGATATCGGTCGCCAGGTTTATGACCAAGCGCGTGCCATGCTCGATGCTGCTGAAGCGGCTAGTGCCGCCGTGCAGCGCTTGAGTTCGGTACCGCGCGGGCGGGTCAGGATTAGCTGTCCGGTGTCGCTAGCGCAGCGCGAGATGCCAGCGCTGCTGGTGACATTTTTGCAGCGTTATCCCGAAGTCCGCATCGAAATGCGGGTCAGCAATCGCCGCTTTGATTTGCTTGACGAAGGCATCGACATCGCGTTGCGCGTGCGATCCCGATTGCTGCCGGAAGGTGACATCGCCATCCATCGATTCGGTGATTTGCAGGAGCTGCTGGTCGCCAGTCCCGACTACCTGCTGCACGCCGGCAACCCGCAATCACCAGAAGCGCTGTCGAACCACGCCATTCTCAGCATGGCCGAAGGCGAGGGCAGACAGAGCTGGGAGTTGCACGGCCCCGATCAGGCCCGCGAGCGCGTCGACTTCGAGCCACGCGTCGCCGCGCACGACTTCCCGTTGTTGCTCGGCTTGGCGCTGCAAGGCTTGGGAATAGCCCTGCTGCCGACTTCTATTTGTGCCGAGGCGCTGCATGCGGGCGATCTCCAGCGCGTGCTGTCGGATTGGTCACTACCGGTCGGCATCTTGCACGCCGCCTTTCCATCCCAGCGCGCTCTCCTGCCCGCCGCCCGTGCGCTGTTGGATCACTTGGCTGAGCACTTGCCGCTGCTGCTGGAAGCAAGCCAGCGCTCTTGCACTTAGCAGGCTCGCACGCTGCCGACGCTGTAGGTGGTGCCGACCCACTGCGTGTGGCTGTGGCGCTAGTGCCAATCCAGATCGTTGGTGAGCGCGACCGAGTCTGCTTGCGCTGAATCGGTTGCTTGCGCCTTGCCGTCAACCTTGCCCAACACGCCTGCGGCGACCTCACCTGTCGTACTGCGATTCCGACGTGGAGGTGCTGTAGACCCCCAGTTGAAGTCGGCGATCGCATCGAGTTGCCGCTCAGTGAAGGATTTCGTCATGACATCGCCAAAGAATGATCGAACGGCGCGGTGCGCATCGCAGGCGTGGCTCGTTGCATTGACTGACCTGTGATCCGCATTGCCTCAGTTCGCGTCGTGATTGCGGCCGAGTGGTGATCGACAAAGGCAACGGCGTGAAAAAGGCTCATGGTGATGGGTTTCGTTCGTGCAGGGATTGGCAGGAAGTGCAGCGCAGGGCTTGCGGCTCGACGCGCAGTCGGGCGATCGGAATCGCGGCTTGGCAGTCGATGCACAGGCCATAGCCGCTGCGCTGGATGCGCTGTAGAGCTCGGTTGACAGCCTCAAGTGCCGCGCCTTCGATGCTCGAAACGGCGGCTTCCACTTCGTTGGCAGTCGCACGCAGCGTCGGGTCGTCCTCGTCGGCTTCTTGCAACCGCGCCTGCCGTGCTGATTCGATCTGCGAAAGGACCAATAGGCGCGAGGTGCGATCACCTTCCAACTCAGCCAGCTTCAGCCGCAACACGTCGGACAGCTCGACCAGATGATTCTTCGAAAGATGCGCACGCAATGCCATCGGTGAGACTCAGGGAGTTAATTCGGTCACCACCCTATCGGGCTTGCACGCCTGGGTCTGTGCGAAGCCAGACCAAAGTCGCACCCATCCATCCACGTGTCAGTGATGCAACGCGATGGCGAGACCTTGGCTGCAACCTGGCGGGCCAACCTCAGCAAGCCAATCCTCAAGTGTTCGCTGCCTGCATGCGTTCACCCGACTCGTTGGACAGTTTGCGTACCTGGAATTCGGCGGGGGCGCCCTGACGCGATGCAGGGCTGCGTCCAGGCCGGAGCGTCTCACCAGATCGCCGCTGCCGTGACGGACAAGGATGCTGGCAATGTCATAGGCACGTGCTGCATCGCGCGCAAAATGAAGTCCGTCCCACATGGTTCTTGGCTCCTACAACGCGAGCTGCGTCAGGCCATCAAATGACGGCATCGACGCGGGCAAGGGGTGCAGTGTGCCCGTGCGCGCCGTTGCGGCGCCATCTGACCACACTAGCTAACCAGGCTGGAGTTGTGTTTGCGCGCCCGGCTGAACCAGCCTGTCGCGGCCGCGTTTGGCGATATGGAGATTGCGGTCGGCTTCGTCGAGTACGCAGCGTGCGCTGAGACCGGGCCGCCATGCACCTAGACCAACGCTAATGGTGATCGGTTTGCACAGCTCGGGATGGATCGTGGTCCAAGCGAAAGTGTGGAAGGCCTTGCGAATCCGCTCACACAGGTTCTGTGCTTCGCCGGGGCCGGTTGCCGGCATCACCAGCGCAAACTCTTCGCCACCGTACCTAGCAAGCAAGTCGATCGCGCGGATCTGTCCGCGGATCAGGCTGGCGACCTGCTGCAGCACGTTGTCGCCCACGGTGTGGCCAAAGCGGTCATTGACGCTCTTGAAATGGTCGATGTCGAGCATGGCCGCGCACAGTGTCGTTGCCAGCCGTTCGGCCCGCAGGATCTCTTCGGCGAATCGACGCTCAAAGTCGCGCCGATTGCTCAGCCCGGTCAGTGGATCTTCGCGGCTGAGCTGCTCCAACGCCATCCGCTGCGCCTCGATATCGCGCAGCAGTGATTCGTTCGAACTCAGGGCCGCCTCCAGTTCAGCCGTGCGCTCACGGACGCGCTTCTCCAACTGGACGCCGGCTCGCCGGGTCAGTTCGTGCAGGCGGCGGCGTTCGCTGACGTCGACCAGCGTGGCGACCACCATCGTTCCCAACGCGCTGCCGTTCGGAATCTGGTTTCTGCGAACAATGGGCATGAAACTGGGGCGTCGCGTCTTCATCAACACCGAGTTCATCTCCGACCCGCAGCTGATCACGATTGGCGACGACGCGGTCATCGTCGGCAGCGTTCATCTGTTCGCCCACTACGGCGGTGGCGGCCATCTGACCGTGGCATCGGTAGTGATCGGTGCGCGGGTGACGATCGGAGAGAAGGCCACGGTAATAGGCGATGTGCAGATCGGTGCCGATGCAGCGATCCTCCGGCACTCGGTTCTCTTGCCAGGCACGCGCGTGGGGATTGGAGAGACCTGGGCAGGCGTGCCTGCGCGGCGGGTTGATCGAGCAGCCGTCTGATTGATTCGTTCGGACGGTTCTCTGCTCGGCGGACCAACAGTAGATCTGCCGCGTCGGAGCTTGATCAAGTCAACGTTGTGTTTGCGGGGCGGCGCACGGGAACGTTGCGCGCACGCAGTGTCATCGTTTTCGATTCGTAGCCTGCTACCCCTGCAGAACTTGGCACAACTCGATGCTGTCCATGGGAGGAGGAGTCCATCCCGTCAGGTCGGCCGGGTCCGGCAGTAACCGCTTGATCACATCGAAAAGCAAGCTGCCGAGATTCCAAGCTGCGATGTAATGAAGAGCAGGCGCGCGCGGCTGTGATCGCGGCACTGTCTGCACCAGCTTCTTGCACGGATGTCCCCGGTACACTCTGCGATTCAAGATCGACCGGCAACCAGCGGGGGCTGAGATCCAGATGAAGTTGACGCGCCACAACTCTGGTTGCCGCCGATGACTCTGGCTAACTGGGTGCTGCGGGTGGGGTTGTGGTGTTTGGTTTGGGCGCTTGCTGCCGATCCGGCGGCCGCAGCACGGCTCACGCTCGACGATGCAACGCGCATTCACGACGCGTGGCCGCAGGTGCGGGTGTTGGCTGATCCCGAGCGGAACATCGAGGCTGCCGAGGCGCTTCGTCGCTTGTCTGACTTTGCGCCACCGGCTTCGCCGCACGCGGGAATGGGATTTCGCAATGAAGCCTTGTGGTTTCACATTCCGATAGCAGTCGCGAGCCAATCGGATGGCCGTTGGGTTCTGGAAATTGACTACGCGCTGTTGAACCGCGCCGAGGTTTTTATTGCCCACGAGGGCCGCGCGGAGAAGGTCGCAACGATGGGCAGCCTGCTGCCGTTCCGTGATCGACCGCTGGGTTCGCGCACGCCGGCGGTGATGCTTGATCTTCAGGCAGGCCAATCCGTGGACGTGTTGATCCACGTCGACACGCGTAGCTCGGTGATCGTGCCGGTGAAATTTCTGAAGCCGGCCGAGTTCCACGCGCGCGCCAATCACGAGTTCCTGTTGCAGGGCTTGCTGCTAGCCATCGGCTTGTGCTTGCTGATCTTCAGCCTGCAACAGTGGGTCAACTTGAAAGACGCGGTGTACGGAAAGTACGCGGCGGTCATCGTTTGCCACCTGTTGTTCAGCACGCATCTGTTTGGTCTGGGTGCGATCTATTTGTGGACCGACCGGCCATGGATCGAGGTGCACATGGCGGGGCTGTCATTGCTGATGGTCTCCGCCACCCTTGCCCTGTTTGTGGAAGCGGTGCTGGCGGGCGATTTGCATCCGCGCGCACGCCTCGCGCTCAAGGCGCTTGCCGCCGTCCTCGTGGTGTTCGCGCTGCTGTTCGCGCTGGATTGGATGAACAACCGCTGGCTGGGCGTCGTCTCCGCCGTGTTCGGGCTAATGCCTGCGCTGATCGGCCTGCAGGCGGCCATCGCGCGCGTACGCCGTGGCGACACCGTCGGCACCTATTTCATCGTCGCATGGGCCGGCTATTTTCTGACCGGGGTAATCCTTTCGCTGACCATCAACGGCCACATCGGCGCCAATTTCTGGACCTTGCATTCGCTGCAATTCGGCGCGACCTTCGACATGCTCTTGTTCATGCGCATCGTCATCCTGCGCACCGCGGCCGAGCACCTCGTCGCGCAGCAGGCCAGACGCGAGCACGACATGATGAAGTCGCTCGCCAACACCGATTCGCTGACCGCGCTCAACAATCGGCGCGGGTTGAACGAGGCGCTCGCCGCGCGGGTGCCGCATGCGACGCCGGAGCGGATGCTGGTGATTTACATGCTCGACCTCGATGGCTTCAAGCCGGTCAACGACCAATACGGGCATGACATCGGCGACGAGCTGCTCGTCGCCATTGGCGGCCGTCTCACCGCTGCCGTGCGCACGCATGACATCGTGGCGCGCGTTGGCGGCGACGAATTCGTGGTCGTGGCCACCGAAGTGACCACCGAGGCGCATGCCGCCGAGCTCGGTGCCAAGTTGCTGGCGGTGTTGCAAGCGCCGTTCACCCACGGCGGGCACGAATGCCATGTCGGCGTGACGATTGGTTACGTATTGGTACCCCAAGACGGCATCCAAGTTGCCGCCTTGCTCAAGGCGGCCGATGCGGCCATGTATGCGGGCAAACAGCTGGGCAAAGGGGTCTTGGTGCGTGCGGTGGGGTAGGCAGGCTCAGGTGCCACTGGGCTGCTTCGCGCGCGGACGGCGCGGTCCGGGGGCGGAGTGTTGGCCTTGCGCGGCATCGATGCTGTCGATCCAGCCGGCGCGCGAATCCGGGAAGGCGTCGGCGTAGGGCACGTAGGGTTTGATGTCGAGGATGGGCGTGCCATCCAACAAGTCGAGCCCGCGCACCCGCAGTGCGTGATCTTCGATGCCCAGCAAGTCCACCGCCGACAGGCCGATGGCATTGGGCCGGTGCGGGGATCGCGTGGCGAGCACACTGCGTTTGCCGCCACCACGCGGGGGTTTGACTTCGGCCTTCCAGCCTTCGCTGCGGTGGAAAGCGAAAATCAGCCAGATCCGCTCGAATCCTTGCAGATCGCGAAATGCGGCGGCAGGAAAGTCAGCCACAAATTCGATCACTGCCTCGGCGCGGGCACCGGTTTCGGTGCCTTCGATCACAGTGGGTTGATGTGGTGCATCGATGCGACGGGCGTAGGGCGAACGCACGTATGCGATGGCCTGCAAGGCGGGGAGGACTGGGTCTGACATGGCGTTTCGCTGATGGCTGCGCACACGATAGTGCAATAGGGCGGGCCTCGGCCCGCCGTTTACACCAGCGCCTACCGATGGCGGGTCAAGATCCGTCCTACTCGCTGCTGCGATGCCGTCGCATCGGTCCATTCGCTGTCACGCAATTGTCATCCGACTGTCAAACTCGGCCATCCGGCCGTTATCTTGTGCGCCGCTCTACCTCGCCCTCTCAGGAACGCGCATGTTTTCCCTGCAAACCATTTTCGGCAAAGGCACTCGCTTCTATTCGCTATTGGAAAGCGCCGCGCAGGGTGCCGCGGACGCTGTCCACGCGCTGCACATACTGGTGCGTGATCCCAGTCCAGAGCCGTCGCTCGGCGATTTCAAGCTGGCGCGTCAGCGTGAGCGCCAGGTCGCCGACGAGATCAGTACCGAGCTGGTGAAGACTTTTGTCACGCCGCTAGAACGCGAAGACATCGAAGCGCTAGGCAGCGCGCTGTACAGGATTCCCAAGCAGGTCGAGAAATTCGCCGACCGCTACGTGTTGGCCAAGCGGCATCTGGCGGGCATCGATTTCGCCCCGCGCGCGGCGATGCTGGTGCAGGCGGCGGATGTGGTGGTGAAAATGGTCGGCGAGCTGCGCAAGATGAATCTTGAACGCATGAAGGGCCTCAACGACCAGTTGCGGGCGATAGAAAACGAAGCCGACCGGCTGATTCTGGAGCTGTATCGCGACCTCTACGCCGGCCAATACGAGGGCTTGCAGGTGGTGCTGATCAAGGAGTTCTTCGAGATTCTGGAGAAGGCCATCGACCGCTGCCGCGAGGCCGGCGTGGTCTGCTATCAGATCGTGTTGAAGAACTCCTGACGATCATGGCCGCCCACCACCCCGATCCGAGTCAGACCAAGTGGCCATGACGGTCAGGAGTAGCAGCGTGCTTCCTAACCCCTCCCCGACCCGTCCGGCGCGACGCGCGCTCAACCCTGCGCATGCCTGTGGCATGCAAGCGCAGGGCGTCGCCCCCGAACATCGGGGAGGGAGCAAGATCGGGGAGTCTCGAAGGGCGTTCGTGTCATGGTCGGGCACGCCATGAGCGTCGCCTTGGCAGTGATCCTGCTGTGCATCTTGACCGCGCTGGTCTTTGAGTTCATCAACGGCTTTCACGACACCGCCAACTCCATCGCTACCGTGGTGGCCACCAAGGTGCTCACGCCGAGTCAAGCGATCATTTTGGCGGTGGGCATGAACCTGATCGGTGCCTTGTCCGGCGAGGCGGTGGCGATGACCATCTCATCGGGGCTGATCAATTCCGACGTCATCGTGGTG